>NZ_JAJNJI010000014.1:0-66364 GCF_022386165.1 Mammaliicoccus sp. P-M58 | reverse complement strand
AATTGGCTGGACGAAGTCCAGTACAATACCGAACTCAATCCAGCCAATTAATAGCATAATGAAAACTCTAACTTTGGGGGGTCACTACCTTGGTGGGTGTTTTTTTATAAATATAAAATATATATTAATAACTATATACATATTTTGGATAATTGGTATATAATGTAAAAAGTATAATAAAAATTTAAAGGAGAATGCATATGAATTTTAAAGGTTTTGAAATTGAAGTAAACTACAATGGAAATTATGACTTTTTTACTTGTGATAATAAAGCACTAATTCTTAATCAAGATGGTGAAATATCTATATCATTTAAAGTAATTGGTGATAGTATTTCAATTACTAGTACGAATTATGATACCGAGGTTATTATTAGTGCAGCAACTAAAAAAGTTGAAATAAATGTTCCTGATCCAATGGAATTTGGATAAGTTTAAAGACCATTAATAAAAATTAGTGGTCTTTTTCATTTGAAAAAATTCATTCTTTATAATTTTCTAATATAGATGTTAATGTCTGAATGTATTTTTCTTTGAGTTGTTTTGTATCTAATATTATTACATTTTCGCCTAAAGTTATTAAATATTTAACTAGGTAATTCAATTCTCTCTCATTGTATTTTCCGATTATATAAGGAGTGTTATCTATATATTCTAATTGCATACCCGGATAATGATTTTTTTTAAAAGATTCAACGCCATCGGAATTTAACTGACATTTAAATGGGATGTCTCTATAATATTCATCATATTGTTTCTTAAATTTATTTAATTCTTCATTTGAGACGAATTCATTTGATTCATCTTTAATAATTAATTTTGTAATTAAATCACAACGGTATATTCCCCAGTCATTAGAGAAAAAATCGTAGCCTTCTAGAAACCATATTCCATTTCGATATAATAGTTCGTATATTTGCATTTTTAATTCTCTACCTTTGAAATCAAAGTATGTTATATAAACAATTTTTTCGTGCATAATTGCGTATAATATATCAGATAAATAATTGAATTCACTTATCGGATAAGGCGTATAATAACGTATGTAATCTAACGTTTTACTGATGTTTTTTTGAGAGTAACTCGGTAATGTTGCAAATAATTTTTCTCTAATTTGTTTATAGTTTTTTTGAAAAGGTGTACTAGTAAGTAAATCTAAAGATTTCAAAGAAAAAAATATAGCTAAAATTTCATCATTATTAAAATATATTGGAGTTATCAAATTTTGATTGATAATTTTATATCCACCATATCTGCCATTTTCTACATAAATACTTAATCCCATCTGTTCTAGTTCTTCAATATCTCTAAGCGCTGTTCTTTTTGAAATATTGAATTCTGCAATGATATCAGCAAGATTAAAAGAATTTTTATTGCTCAAAAAAATTAATTCTTGATTTAAACGTTCTGATTTTTTCATGTTTTCTCCTTTAATGGTGACTTTAATTGACACCTTTTAGTATTAAAATAAATATATCACATCAAAAGGAGAATTTATAATGAATACTTTAATAATTAATGCACATCCTGATTTTGAAAATGAAAATAGTTTTTCTTTCAAATTAAAAGAAATGTTTTTAGATAAATATAAGAAGAATTATTCGGATGAAGACCTAGAAATTATTAATTTATATAATATGGTGATTCCACGAATCGATAAGAAAGAATTGCTTTCAATATGGGAAAAGCAACGTTCAAATACCTTATTATCTGATGAAGAATTAAAGTTATCTAAAATTTCTAATGGTCTATTAAAACAGTTTAAAAATGCAGACCGTATCGTTATTGTATCACCACTGCACAATTTTAATATAACTTCACAAATGAAAGATTATATTGATAATATTTTGATAGCAAGAGAAACCTTCAAGTATACAGAAAACGGTTCGGTAGGTTTGATGACCAATAATAAAAAAGCGTTACTTTTACAAGCTAGTGGATCTATATTTACAAATAATGATCGTTACACTCCACTGGAATTTTCTTACCATTATCTTAAAGGAATGTTCGAAGATATAATGGGATTTGATAATTTATATGTTGTGCGAGCCCAAGGTACGGCTATATTGAATGAAGAAGAAATAATAAAGGGTGCTGAAGACGAGTTGAGTAAGTTTTTTACAAAATTCTATTCTAAATAATTAATGAACACATATTTGAGGATATTTAAAGTAGAACATAAAGAATAACCCACCTTAATTGGTGGGTTATTTGCTATATTTTATATTGAGATAAGGTGTTATAAATTCAAGAAACCATTTATTTATATTTATAAACCTTAATTTAATACCTATATTTTTAAAAAATGATGTTGATTTTGTAAAAGATTTTATCAAAGTTATTCTCAGATTATGATTATGAATAAGAAGGATTAATAAAACATTACACCGAATATAATCGCTATCAGTACAATAGACCAGGAAGGTAATTTAAAATACACAAGGAATACGAATAATGAGCTAGCTAGAACAAAATCTAATTCTGATTTAATAGTTGAAGTCCAAATAGGATTATAAAATGCAGCGATTAGAATACCGACTACACCAGCACTTATACCTTTTAAAAAACCTTCAGCATAAATATTAGATTTAATATTATCCCAAAATGGTAACACTCCAAATAATAATAGAAATGCTGGCAGGAATATGGCCACAGTGGCTAAAACTCCTCCTCCAATACCTTCTATAAACATGCCAATATATGAAGCGAACGTAAATAATGGCCCGGGTACAGCTTGAGCAGCAGCGTAACCCGTTATGAAGTTATCAGGCGATATTAAACCTTTTGGTACAAACTCATTTTCTAATAAAGGTAATACGACATGACCGCCTCCAAACACTAAAGAACCAGATCTATAAAAACTATCGAACATTCTAAGCCATAAATTATTCGTCATAGAACTAACTATAGGTAATACAATTAATAGTAAAAAAAATAATGAGATTGAAATAAAGCCTAGCATTTTAGGTAATTTAAATGACTTCACTCTTAAATTGTTTTTATTTGTAGAGCATTCTTTTAAAAAGATAAGACCATATATACCAGTAATAGATAATGCAATTACTTGTATAAAAAGATTATCGATTGTTAGAGATAATATAAGAACAAATAATGCCAATGTAATGGTACTTTTAGTATTTGTTAATTTTTTACCCATACCTATTACGGCTTGGGCAACAATAGCAACTGCAACTAGTTTTAATCCTTGCATCCAAGTAAAAATAGAATCACTATTAATAAATAATGATGAAAAAACCATAAGTATAATCACAGAAGGAATTGTAAACCCAATAAAAGAAATAACTCCTCCCAGAATTCCTCCTCTGATAGTTCCGATACCAATACCAACTTGGCTACTAGCAGGCCCAGGTAAAAACTGGCATAGGGCTACTAAATCTGAGTATTCCTTTTCATCAAGCCATTTTCTTTTCTTAACATACTCATCATAGAAATAACCTAAATGGGCAGTTGGTCCTCCAAATGATAGTAATCCAAGTTTTAATGCAACTAAAAATATATTTAAATATCTATGCATAAAATTCTCCTTATGTTTATTAATTAGAATTATGTGACTTATAATTTATAAAAAAGATACTTTGTGTTAATTTTACTAAATCTCCACAATACAAGCCATACTCAATGTTACATTTAATAGTATTTGATAACATTGAATAGTTTATATCCTACGTGCTACTTTCATGTATGGACTTATTAACAAGCTATCATTGCCAATTGTTCCATTTTATTATACCTGCGTTGTCATATTGACTACTCAGGTCAAGGAACTAAAGTACCAAATCAGTACCACAGATTGTAAGGTGTCGTCATGATACAGATACCTATATAAAAGGACAATACAATTCAGTTTAAAAGATGTTGGGGGAGCACATCTCTACATCATTACAATAGTATATAATTATACACATTCCCATTTTAGGAATACGTATATACAGAGATATGATGTCACTACTAATGACTTTATTAATAAGGTAGTCGTTAAACATGGCATTAGACAAAAAAACATGTTGCTCATTGCACTTCTAACGCCTCGAAACATCTATATGTGGGTAGTTATATGCTAACTTGCCTAGAAATCGTTTTGAGTAATAGGGTATTTACTCAAAAAAATAAGTATGTGGTTTGGTTGTCCAAAAAAGACCGTGTACTATTACTTAAAATTGAGTAACAGGTAATGTACAAAAAATTCCGTAACTACAACCGTAGTTATAAATACACTTGTATTGATTCAAAAAAATCTCACAGTCCAAATCTGGACAGTGAAATTAGTTAGATTTGTGTAATAAGGATGGACTACTATCATTTATAAATTTAAGGAATTATATATAGAGAGAATAATAATATTACATAAACTAGGAGTGATACATAATGGGTTGGCAACGTTGTCCAAGGTGCAATTCTGGAGCGGTTATCGAACAGTCAAGTAGTTGTTTGGGATGTTTATTAGGTATTAGCGTTGCGTTTGCTGTACTGTTTATATTTGTAGGGATAGCATCTAGCGTTTATAATAGTGATCCGCTAAGTGCAATAATTATAATAATATTTGTTCTTCCGATACCAATATTCATTTTCTTTTTAAATGTAAAGTTTGGTTATTCATTATACTGTAAGTCGTGTGAACTGCATTTTAAACCTAAAAAATAATGGTTATAATTTGGTCAAAATGAAATAAAAAGTGAAGCCCAAAAAATTAAGAAAATATATTTTAATCCCCATGTAGTCCCCAATAATTATATAAATCCTGTTATATCAATGGTTATAAATAGTAATAAACTCACTCCCAGGACGTAAATTACCAATATCCCGTTGTATCTCGTTTCTTGTAACGTAGATATGACGGGATTTTTTTGTATGTGTAAATGGCTTGTTAAATAGCGTAACTGCGCTAACACTGCACCAAGATGTATAAATTACTTAGGATATTTTTAAGTTCCTTAGTAAAAGTAAAGAAGGATGCATGTGTTAAATATGTGTCAAAAGTATAACTATGTACAACATGGATCATCAAGTATTTATGTTGTAGATTATTTCTGTAATTTTCTATTTGATATCTTTCTCTAAAATGATCGCTAAGTCATTTTTATTTGGATAACAATTTTTTATTTGAAAGTCATTTTTGATATTTAAAATGAGCATGCTTTTCCATTTATTAAATGTTTTAGTTTGAATTTTGTCGTACCCTTTACTTTTTAATATGCGTATTTGTTTATCCATAAGCATTTGCGCAATTCCATGATTTCGATTATTTTTTTCAACGCCACCTAACCAACTGTAAAAAGTAGAACGATCCACTTCATATCCAATTTTATATCCAACAATTGTTTTTTCTTTATAGGCGACTAAAATTATAATTTTATTTTTACTTAAGAATTTGTCGTTTAAATTTACATTTGTATCAAAAATTTCATTGTGTATTTTAGATAGTTCTTTATTTTCTAACTCAGGTAATGAATTATAAAACTCTTTTATATGTATCATTGTTATCACCTATATTTTTGAAATGAATTATAGTCTGTATCCTTTTTTGTTTTGTAAATACCAATTTATAGCAAGCTTTTCAGTCATTTTTACAAATTCATTTTTCCCATTTACATACTGTTCTTTGTCTCCGCAATACTTATTAATGAGCATCATTTTTAAATCTTCATATTCCTTAGCTACTTCTGGAAACTCAATTAAGAAATCTCTAAAAGCGAGATGGCGATTAATGTTTTTATCATCTTTACAATCATAAACATGAACATGGTAAAGTTTTTTATTTGTTTCTTTATCAAGTTTAGTAAAGTATCTTCTATTAACTATTCCATATTCGCCATGCACATCATAATCAAACTTTTCAAAATCATGATTATATTTATCCACATTGTCTATATTATTAACGATAGGCATAATATCTATAATTGGCTTTGCAGATATATGTGGAATCGATGTACTACCTATATGATGGATTGAATGTAATTCATCACCAAATATTCTTTTTATATTGTTTGATTCTTTTGCAAAAAGATTTACCCAATAAGGATTATGTTTTTCGATATTAACCTTCATTTGTATATCAGTCCTTTTGAATATGTTATAAATTAATAATATGCCTCCTCGTTCTAGATAGTAGATTAAGTTTAACTTATTTGAGTAATTTAAAACAAATTATGTTCTTATTATTTTTAAGAAACCACTAAAAAACAATTGATATTAATTGATATATTTGGTATATTCTGTAAATGGAATGGAGGGTTGCTTATGACATATATAAATTTTTGGAAGCAAACATTCGATTACAAAAATAAATCAAGTTTTCGTGATCTGTTAGTATGCATGTTTGTAAATATTATCATTTTAGTGCTTATTATGGCGCTTGGTGTGATTGTGCCAATTACATGGGAAAATAGTATTGTTGATCTATATTATATTGTTCTTGTCTTAATGATTTTTCCTATGATTGCACTGATTGTTAGAGTAATTAAAAATTATAAATAAATAGTATGAATTGTGAACGAAATGATGAATCTCATCATTTCGTTCTTTTTGTTTATATGAACAAAATAGAAAGTAAAATCAAACAATATAGAACAAAAACGCTAGACTATAATAAAATAAAAGTCTACAATTAATGTAAGTTTTCAAATTTTAAAAAGGGGTGTTTAATTTGAATTTTAGTAATAAAACATTTGTATGGAGGAAAAAACTGTTTGTCGTTTCAATTGTTTCTGTTATGTTGTTAAGTTTATTAACGATGACGAATCATCATGTTGAAGCAAAAGACAAAGGGGATGTATTAAAGAGCAATAAGATGAAGGTTAAGGTTGATAAGTCGTTTCCAAGGGCTATTGAATATACTTTGAAAAATGGTAAAAAGATGGATGGCCAAGTTAAAGAAATTAAAACGATTAAAGTGAATGGTAAATCGGTTCAACCGAAAGTTAAGTATAAAAAAATTAATGCACATGCAGCTCAATATCAATTAATTGCTTCTAATAAGGATAAAAAAATAGATGCTGAATTTACTATTGAGATGAAGGTTAAAGATAACCAATTGCATTTTGATATGAAGGATTATAAAAATAAGTTAGATGGTAAAAGTGATGATACTGTTATAAAAGATTTTGAAATACCTAATCATTCATTAGTTTCTGTGAATTCTAAACAGAAAAATGCTAACTTACAAACAACACGTATGTCTACAAATACGATGAAAAGTGGCGACAAAAACTTTAAAGTCAATAAAGATATTGAAGATGATTTTAATTATCCAATGATATATGGTTTTGTTTCAAACGATAAGACGAGTGCAGGTGTTTGGAGTAATTCACAACATTCTGAAGGAACTGGAGAGCTTGATTATACGAGAATAAATGCGACTTCTAAACAAGTAGATAAAGATAAATATGTCGGTTTATCTAGTTCTAAATGGACATTGCAGCCGGGTCAAAGTTATGAAAATGCTAAAGAACAACATTTAATGCCAAAAACAAAAGTTGTTATTACGGATGATGAAAATGGTGATGGAAAAACAGACTGGCAAGATGGTGCTATTGCATATAGAGCTATCATGAATCATCCGACAGGTTCAGAATCTGTACCAGATTTAGTTGCACACCGTATCGCAATGAATTTCGGTTCACAAGCACAAAATCCATTCTTAAAATCGCTTGATGGTGTTAAAAAAGTTAATTTAAATACAGATGGATTAGGTCAGTCAATTATATTAAAAGGATACGGTAGTGAGGGCCACGATTCTGGTCATCTTGATTATGATAATATTGGTCAACGTATCGGTGGCGCTGAAGATATGAAGAAATTACTTAAGAACGGTAAGAAATATGGTGCAAAGTTTGGTGTACATATTAATGCAAGTGAAACATATCCAGAGTCTAAAGCATTTAATCTTGACCGTTTAAGAAAAAATGAAGACGGTACGTATAATTATGGTTGGAATTGGTTAGATCAAGGTATTAACATTGATGCAAAATATGATATGTTGCATGGTAGAAAAGATCGATTAAAGGCTTTTAAAGATAAAGTAGGTAAAGATTTAGACTTTATTTATGTAGATGTATGGGGCAATGGTCAATCAGGTGATAACCAAGCTTGGATGTCTCATCAATTAGCAAAAGAAATTCAAGATTTAGGTTGGAGAGTGGCTGTTGAATGGGGTCATGGTATGGAATATGATTCAACATTCCAACATTGGGCTGCAGATTTAACTTATGGTGGCTATGAAAACAAAGGGATTAATTCAAAAGTTGCAAGATTTATTCGAAACCACGAGAAAGACTCTTGGGTAGGTAATTATCAAACTTATTCAGGTGCAGCTGATTATCCATTACTCGGTGGATATGATATGAAAGACTTTGAAGGTTGGCAAGGTAGAAACAACTTTGATGAATACATTAATAATATTTTTAAAACAAATTTATCTACGAAATACCTACAGCACTTTGAAGTTACGAAGTGGGTAGATGGCAAGCCAGTCAAAATGACAGCAAATGACCAAACTGTTGAATGGACACCTGAAATGGAAATCCAATTAAAAAATGGTAAAGACAAAGTAGTTATTAAGCGTAAATCTAATGATTATGAAAATGACAAAGAAAACTATAGATCCAGAACGATCACATTAAATGGTCAAAAGATATTAGATGGCAATAAATATTTAATTCCATGGAACTGGGATGAAAATGGTAAGCAACTAAGCAGTAAGAAACAAAAGCTTTATCATTATAATGAAGATGGTGGAGAATCAACTTGGGAATTACCAAAAGGTTGGAACAGTAAGCATTTAAAATTATACCAATTAACTGAGCATGGTCGCCAATATGTTGAAAATGTTCGTGTTAAAGATGGTAAAGTTACATTAAGCAATGTTAAAGCGAGTACACCATATGTATTGTATAAATCAAAACAACATAAAGAGAAAGTGAAATACGGAGAAAATATGCACATTAAAGATCCAGGATTTAATGCAGAAAATCTTAAAGATTGGAAAATTAATGGATCTAAAAAAGATGTTTCTATTACGAAATCAAACAGTAGCGACAATATGTTAACGATTAACAATCCGAAGAAAAATGTTGAATTGAAACAAAAATTAACAGATTTGAAACCAGGTAAACAATATGCTGTATATGTAGGTGTGGATAATCGAAGTGATCATAAAGCACGTATTAGTGTAGATGCAGATGGTACAACACATCCAAATTATACTACTAAATCCATCGCTAAAAATTATGTTAAAGCTAACGCTCATAATACAACTAAAGAATCAGCAACTAAAGGTAACGATAGTTACTTCCAAAATATGTATGTGCACTTTAAAGCACCTAAAAATGGTAAAGCAATTTTAACAATTTCTAGAGATAAAGGCGAAGGTCTCACTTATTTTGATGACATTCGAATTTTCGAAAATGATCAACAATTATATTCACAAGATAAAGTGTTTAAACAAAATTTCGAAAAAGTACCTCAAGGCATATTCCCATTTGTTGTGTCTGATATTGAAGGCGTAGAAGATAATAGAACACACTTATCTGAAAAACATGCCCCATATACACAACGCGAATGGAATAATAAACGTATAAGTGATGTTATCGACGGTACATGGTCATTAAAAATTAATGGTCAAGTAGAAAAGAATAAACTTGCTTATCAAACGATACCGCAAAACTTTAGATTTGAATCAAATAAGACATATGAAGTTTCGTTTGATTATGAAGCAGGATCTGATGACACATATGCTTTTGCTACAGGTAGCGACAGTATTGGTAATCAAAAATACAAAGAAACACCATTGAAAGGTACTGTAGAAAGTAAGAAACATCGTCAATTTAAAACAAAAATTAAAGGTCATAAAAATGGTCAAACATGGATTGGCATAGCATCAACAGATAAAAAGGCAGACAATAAAGGTGTTAAAAATGAAGGTCAAGTGAACTTTGAAGGGACTAAAGATTTCGTTTTAGATAATTTAGTCATTAAAGAAGTAAAAGAGGATTAAGTTAAAAACGGGTCTGGGACAGAAATGTTCTAGACTCTTTTTCATATTTTTAGAAATAGGATAGGAGAATATTGCAAGTGGGACGTGACAAGCAATGTTGAGGACCTTGTATTTATCAAGACTGACCAAACAAGATAAATAGCCGCTTCGTATTTATCAAGACTGACCAAACAAGATAAATAGCCGCTTCGTATTTATCAAGACTGACCAAACAAGATAAATAGGAGCTTCGAATTTATCAAGACTGACCAAACAAGATAAATAGGAGCTTCGAATTTATCAAGACTGGCAAAACAAGATAAATAGGCGCTCTGTATGTTGCAAGACACACCAAACAAGCAATATAGAACTCCCGTATATTGCAAGACGCCACAAACAAGCAACATAGCATCTCACGTTCACCTTGATTTTTCCATATAAAAAAGACTGGTACATTTTTTGTGCCAGTCTTTTACAGCTATTACATTTCAATTGGTTCTCGTTCTATTGTATAGTTCCATTGATGTATATCAGGAAGCTTACCTTGCTGAATAGATGTATAAGTTGTAAATAAATGTTGTGTAATAGGTCCGATTTTATTGTTATGAATTGTTAAAATATTGTCTTTATATTTGATTTCACAAACAGGAGTGATGTCATTCAATGTACTCGTACTAAATACTTCTGTTAATAATCCATCTTTATATGATTGAAGAACTTCTTCAATGCTAATTTGTCTTTCTTCTATTTGATAGCCTAATTCTTTTGCTAAATCAATAACTGATTGTCGAGTTACACCTGGTACTGTAATACCATCTAAAGCTGGCGTAATCAGTGTATGATTGATAACAAAGAAAATGTTCATATTATTTAATTCTTCTATATAAGATCTCTCTGTTCCATCTAGCCATAGTACATGATCGTATCCAAATTGAGCTGCTTTAGATTTTGCAGCGTAAGAAGCGGCGTAGTTACCACCAAATTGTGTAAAACCGGCACCACCTGTAACAGATTTAACATATTCATCTTCTACGTGTGCTTTTATAAGTTCTGATGTTTGGCAATTCATTGTTGTAGTTAATGGAGATAGAAAAGTAATGAGTTCATATGTATCAGATTTACTAACGCCTAATTTATTCTCTGATGCAAACATGACTGTTCTAATGTTAACAGGGTGTTGTTCATGTAAATCGAATAGTTGACGTTCTTGATTAATAAGCTGTTGGATACCGAAAAGTAATGCGCTTTTATTTATAGCTGGCATTTCGATTCGGTTCAATGATTGATTGAACTTTTCAAAGTGTTCGAAAGGTTTAAAGATATGAATATTGTCATTGATTTGATAGGCAATCATATCTTCAAAAACAGTTTGACCATAATGAAGACATTGTGCACTTGGAGAAATAGTGATAGGTGCATAATCTTTAATGATAGGAGAAGACCATCCTTTTGATGCTTGATACGACATTGTTAACATTTTGCTACCAAAAGTGGATCCACATTCGTCCTTTGTTTGACTACTTGATGATTGATATTCCATATAAATTGCCTCCTATATTTAAGTAAGTAATGTGAAATAGTATATCAGCTATATTGACCTAATTCAATATTTATTTTGAAAATTCTGAAAATAATTTTATGTGTATATTGTCGGTTATGATGATATACTTTGATTGTGAAAATAATAGGCTAGGAGGTGACGATGATGTTTGTTACGTTAGCATTTTTAATTTTATTTATAATTAGTTATATAGTGGATTTTAGACAATATAAAAATGTCTTCTTATTAGGACTGTTCATTATCAGTTTAATGAGTACGATATTGATTGAAATCATTGTGCCAGCATTGGATTTAAATCTAAATATTAATTATATAATCATAGCTAATATTATTTACTGTTTAATTGTTATTGTGGTAATGCTCTTAGCCTTATTAAATACTAGAAAACGAATAGCAAATGAAGGAAAAATTGTAACAAACATGATTGTCATTGGTTACGGTTCTTTCATCTTAATTAATTTTTTAATCATTATTTTTAAACCAGATCTATTAGTAGAATTATGGAACGGATTAATATTAATTGCCATTTCAACTTTGTTTTACTATTTAAATTTAATATTTATATTGCATAACTTATATGCTTGGATTGTAAGTGGTATTTCAAAAAGAAAGAAACAAGATTTTATTATCGTATTAGGTGCAGGGATTATAGGCGAAAGAGTAACACCACTTTTGAAAGCGAGATTAGATAAAGCGATTAAATTAAAACGAAAAAGTTTAGATACTAAAATGATTGTAAGTGGTGGTCAAGGTTCGGATGAAGCAATCAGTGAAGCTGAAGCGATGAGACGATATTTAGTGGAACAAGGTATACGTAATGAAGAAATTATAATGGAAGACAAATCTACTAACACAGAAGAAAATTTAGTGTTCTCTATGAAGAAAATTGACACTTATAAAAAACATGCAATTGCAACAATTGTTTCTAATCATTTTCATATTTTAAGAGCAGCATTTTTATCCAAGAAAGTTAAAATGAACGCAAGCGTTACAGGTGGATCATCGAAATCTTATTTCTATCCAAATGCATACATTAGAGAATATTTAGCAATCATTTATATGTTTAAAAAGACGCATGCACTAATCATAATTATATTATTATTGGCAGTTACTTCCTACACATTGTGGGGAATATAAAGTACTAAAAGTCCCGTAGAGCGTAGACTCTACGGGACTTTTAGTACTTTATTTATCTGGTGTCCATATAACAATATCTTCACCGGATTGATTTTGTTGCTCGATATCTTGGAAACCGTGATTTAAGAAGAAATCTTTGGATTGATTACGGGCAATACATTTGATAGGTAAATCGAAGCTTTTAGCATAATCTAATAATTGTTTGCCGTATCCTCTATCTTGATAATCTCTTAATACTTCTAATTTCCATAAAATGTGGTAATCATTAAATGCTGGGAAGTATGTTTTTTCTACTTCATCTTGTTTAAATAAACACATTCTTGCAACTAATTTGTCGCCAATATAAATACCGTAAAATGGTGAATCTGAACTAGCATCGATCATTTTTCCTTTTAATTCTTCAACCATATATAAACCTTCGTTTCCGAAGTTACGAAATTGTTCGAATGCCTCTTCAGTTTTGTAATTAATTTGTAAATGTTCTACTTTAGCCATGATAATCCCCCTTGTTCTTTCCTTAATTATACTTCATTTGAATAAAATTTTAAATTATAAGCCGTTAGATTGTTTTATTTATCTACAATCTTTATACTATTGATAGTAATTAATTTCGAAGGAGAAAGACTCGTATGGACTGTAAGAAGACTGTAATTGATCAACAAAATAGTTTTATAGAGAGATATACAAATCATAATACTGAAATTATAAACTTTTATGGATATAAACCAGGGGACCAATCTGAATTCGAAAAACGCTCGAATTTATCAGCTAATGGCAGAGAAAAAGCACTTTCAAAAGTCATATATAATTATATGTCTCAATTAAATTTAACAGATAACCAACTTGAAAATATTGAAAATTTAAAACATGGTCACAAAGTCATTATAGGTGGTCAACAAGCCGGACTCTTTACTGGTCCTTTATATACATTCCATAAAATCATTTCGATTATCGTTTTAGCAAACGAACAAAGTGAAAAATTAAATACGCCAGTTATTCCTGTTTTTTGGATAGCAGGCGAAGATCATGATTTTGATGAAGTGAATCATACATATGCGTATGATCGAATTTCAAGACAGTTAAATAAAGTAAAATATAGTACGTTAGAACCACCAGAAAAGAGTGTTTCTCATTATCATTTTGATAAAGCATTGATCAAAGATGCTTTAAACGACATGTTCAGTTCTATCGGGGAGACTGTTCACTCTAAAGATATTCAATTATTGATTCATAAAGCAATCGAGTCTTCTGAATCATGGAGTGAAATTTTTAAGGTTATGACACATGAAGTATTTAAAGAATATGGTTTGTTATTAATTGATGCAAATGATCCAGAACTAAGAACATTAGAAGTACCATTCTTCAAGGAAATTATTGAAAATCATGAAGCAGTAGATTCAGCATTTAGAACTACACAAGACCAATTTGCTGAAGTTATTAAGAAGCGCATGATTTTAACCGATGGCAATGTTCACTTATTCTATGAGTATGACGATAAAAGACAGCTCATTATGTGTGAAAATGAAAAGTTCTATTTAAATAAAGATACAGATGTAACATTTACAAAAGATGAATTGCTCAGTCTTGTAGAAGAACATCCTGAACGATTTTCTAATAATGTCGTAACAAGACCGCTAATGGAGGAATATTTATTTAATACATTAAGTTTCATTGGTGGGCCAAGCGAAATTGTTTATTGGGGTGAACTGAAAGGTGTATTCAATTTATTTAATATTGAAATGCCTATAGTTACACCTCGTATGCGAATTAGTTATTTAACGCAAGAAGCAAAAAAATGTATCGATAACTATAACTTAGATCTAGATACTGTTTTAGTAGATGGTATTCAAAACGATAAAGAAAAATTTATTAGAGCAAAAGCTTCTGATGAAGTCTTAAGAGAAATTGAAGAAATGAAAGAAAGCCAATCTCAATTTCATCAAAAACTGATTAAAGAAATTGGCGATGATTATCAAAACAGAAAATTAGTCGAAAAAAATAATCAAATACATCAGCACCAATATCAATATTTAATAGATAGATATTTGTTAAATGTCGAAAGAGAAAATGAAATTAGTATGAGACATTTTGAAATAGTGGAGCATACATTACATCCTCACCACGGATTACAAGAAAGAGTGTGGAGTCCTATTCAAGTGATGAATCAATTTGGGATTACTATGTTCAGTCCCTCCACTTATCCACCACTTCGTTACACTTTTAAACATATAACGCTTGAACTATAGTCATAACAAGGATTAACACCCAATTTACGAAATCGTAAATTGGGTGTTTTTTTTACTATTTACACAAATTTTAAGAAATCTTGTATAAATAGTGGAGGATTGTGGGGGAATGTGGTAAATTATAAATAAGGTGAGGTGAGATAAAATGTTCATGGGTGAATACCAACATCAATTGGATACTAAAGGGCGTATGATTGTGCCTTCTAAATTCAGATATGATTTGAACGAACGTTTTATTATCACTAGAGGCCTAGATAAATGTTTGTTTGGCTACACACTTGAAGAGTGGGCGCGCATCGAAGAAAAACTCAAAACCTTACCTATAACAAAAAAAGATGCCCGTAAATTCATGAGAATGTTCTTCTCAGGTGCGATTGAAGTAGAACTAGACAAACAAGGACGTATTAACATCCCTCAAAATTTAAGAAGTTACGCTAATTTAAGTAAAGAATGTACTGTTATTGGTGTTTCTAACCGAATTGAAATATGGGATCGTTCTACGTGGAATGATTTTTATGATGAATCTGAAGACAATTTTGAGGACATTGCGGAAGATCTCATTGACTTTGATTTTTAGGAGTGAATTAAATGTTTCATCACGTATCCGTACTATTGAAAGAAACAGTAGATAAATTAGACATAAAACCAGATGGTACTTACGTTGATTGTACATTAGGTGGAGCTGGTCATAGTTTGTACCTAGTTGAACAATTGAATGACCAAGGCCGACTTATAGCAATCGATCAAGATGAAACAGCGATTGAACATGCTAAAGGTATCTTAAATGACCATATGCATAAAGTAATTTTTGTACAAAACAACTTTAGAAATTTAGAACATATATTAGAAGAACTACATATTAGTAAAGTAGATGGTGTACTTTATGACCTTGGTGTATCCAGTCCACAACTTGACACACCAGAACGAGGATTTAGTTACCATTATGATGCTAAGTTAGACATGAGAATGGATCAATCACAATCTTTATCAGCTTATGAAGTGGTAAATGAATGGTCATATGAACAACTTGTCAAAATCTTTTTTAGATATGGTGAAGAGAAATTTTCAAAACAAATAGCTAGAAAGATTGAAGCAAGAAGAGAACAAGCACCTATAGAAACGACTTTCGAACTAGTGGATTTAATTAAAGAAGGTATTCCAGCAGCTAAACGTAGAAAGGGTGGACACCCTGCTAAACGTGTCTTTCAAGCGATTAGAATAGCAGTTAATGATGAATTAGGTGCATTTGAAACATCTATTGAAGCAGCAATACAACACGTTAAAGTTGGCGGAAGAATTTCAGTTATTACATTCCATTCTTTAGAGGATCGTTTGTGTAAACAAGTCTTTCAAGAATATGAAAAAGGCCCAGATGTACCAAGGGGATTGCCGGTTATACCGGAAGCGTACAAGCCGAAGCTAAAACGAGTAAACAAAAAACCAATTATTTCTGATGAACAAGAACTTGAGCATAACAATAGAGCGAGAAGTGCAAAGTTAAGAGTTGCGGAAATTTTGAAGTAAACAGAGGAGTGGCAATTGAATGGCAGTAGAAAGAGTATATCCGAATTATAGACCTAATGAGTGGCAAGAGCCACAATTCGAACCACAGAAGAAAAAAGTAAAAAAGACCAAGGTAGTAGGAATATCGAGGATCGAAAAAGTCGTATACATATCATTAATAACTATGATTGCGTTGATAAGTATTTATATGCTATCTTTAAAAATGGATGCGTATAATAACAAGACACAAATCGCAGAATTAGACAGTAAAATTGAGCAACAACAAACAACAAACAGTGATTTGAAGACGGAATCAATGAAACAATCGTCATACGAACGCATCTACGAAAAAGCTGAAGACTACGGTCTAAAGTTGAATAATGACAATGTAAAGGTAGTGCGTAGTGATGCCCAAAATTAAAATAAAGAAAAATAAAATAGGAGCAGTCCTCTTAGTAAGTTTTTTCGGACTGCTCTTTTTTATATTGGCCGTAAGATATTCGTATTTAATGATCAGTGGTCACTCAGCTGGTGAAGATTTAGCGTACAGGGCAAGTGAAAAATATTTAAGACAAACAGTCGCAGAACCTGAACGTGGGAAAATTTATGATCGTAATGGTAAAGTGCTTGCCGAAGATACAGATAGTTATAAATTAGTGGCAATATTAGATAAAAAAATGAGCGAAGGTAGCGATAAGCCTCGACACGTAAAAGACAAGAAAAAAACAGCTAAAGCATTAGCTAAAATTCTTGATATGGATGAAGATGATATTTTAAGTAAACTTAAAACTAAAAATGCCTTTCAAGTTGAGTTTGGTCAAAAAGGTAAAGATTTAACTTATAAACAAAAAACACAAATTGAAAAGCTTAAATTACCTGGACTGACTTTTGAAACGGAGAAAAAAAGATTTTATCCTAATGGTAACTTTGCATCTCATCTTATCGGTTTAGCAGATAAAGATCCAGATACAAACAAATTAAAAGGTGTATCAGGTGCTGAAAAAGTATTTGATAGCTATTTAAAAGGAAAAACGGGTAAAAACTCTTATAAACAAGATATATGGGGTATGCTCGTGCCGAATAGTGAAGATAGTATTAAAGCTCAAAATGGTGATGATGTACATCTTACATTAGACTCTAATATTCAAGTCTTTGTTGAAAATGCACTCGACGAAATGGTAGATCGCTATGAACCTAAAGATTTATTTGCGGTTGTCATGGATGCAAAAACTGGTGAAATACTAGGTTACAGTCAGAGACCTACGTTTAATCCTGATACGAAAAAAGACTTCGGGAAAAAATGGGCGAATGATTTATATCAAAATACTTACGAACCAGGTTCAACATTCAAAACATATGGTCTAGCTGCAGCAATTGAAGAAGGTAAATTCGAACCAAACAAGAAATTTAAATCTGGTCATAGAGAAATAGATGGATTTAAAATTTATGATTGGAACGATGATGGTTGGGGAAATATTCCTATGACAACTGGATTTACATATTCAGCCAATACATTAATGATGAAACTTCAAGACTTAGTTGGTGCTGATAAAGCAAAGGCATATTATGAGAAATTTGGTTTCGGTAAAAAAACAGGTGGCTTATTTGATAGTGAAGCACCAGGGAATATTGCGTTTGATAATGAACTTCAAAGAAAGACATCTTCATTCGGTCAGTCTACTACTGTAACACCAGTCCAAATGTTGCAAGCTGAAACAGCTATTTTAAACCAAGGTAATATGCTCGAACCTTATTATGTAAAATCGATTCAAAACAAAGAAAGTAACGAAACGATTAAAAAAGGCGAGAAAAAAGTAGTTGGCAATCCGATATCTAAAGATACAGCTAAGAAGACAATGACTGAATTAGATAAAGTAGTAAATAGTAAAGAAAGTCATGCTACAAACTATAAAATAGATGGCTACCGAGTTGCAGGTAAAACTGGTACAGCTCAAGTGCCAGATACTAAAAACGGTGGTTATGTAGATGGTGCAAATCCGTATTTCGTAAGCTTTATGGGCTATGCGCCTGCCAAAGATCCTGAAGTGGTTGTATATGCAGGTATGTCTCTTGCACAAAAACGTGATCTAGAGGCTTATGAATATGGTGTGTCAAGAGGTTTCAATCCGATTATGGAAAATACATTAAAATATTTAGATGTAGAAGAAACTGAAGGCAAAGCTAAAACGAATGCTTCAAATGTGCCAGATGTTGTCAATATGAGTACTCAAAAAGCAACTGATGCAATAAAAGGTAAAAAACTTGAACCAATTGTAATTGGTAAAGGTGATAAAATTAAGAAACAAATACCGCTTAAAGGTAAAAATGTCCAAGATAAAGAAAGAATTTTACTCGTTACAGACGGTGAAATGACGATGCCTGATACTGAAAACTGGACGAAACGAGACTTATTAAAATTACAAGAAGCGACAGGTATTGAAGTAGAATCAGAAGGTTCTGGTTACGTTTCTGAGCAATCTGTCAGTCAGAACCAAACAATTAAATCTGGTACTAAAGTTAAGTTTACGCTTTCTAACAATCATCCGAATGGTGATGATTCAATAGGACAAGTGCCAGATGATGAAGAAACATCTAAAGATGAAAGCAAAAGTAAAGATGTTAAAAAAGATAGTAAAGAAGAAAAAACATCTAGTGAATCATAAATCACAGGATGATAGATAATATACAATAGAAAAGGTGAACAATTATGAATTTTACGCTACCTGTCATTGCGTTTTTATTGACTTTGATACTTGTACCCGTTTTAATTCCAACACTTAAAAAATTAAAATTTGGGCAAAGTATTCGAGAAGAAGGACCTAAGAGTCATATGAAGAAAACAGGAACACCAACTATGGGTGGATTAACGTTCTTATTAGCAACAATCGTTGTAACAATAATCGCGTTATTCTATGTTGAGCAAGTAGGTCCGCTCATTCTGTTATTATTTGTAACATTAGGATTTGGACTTATTGGTTTTATAGACGATTATATTATTGTCGTTAAGAAAAACAACCAAGGTTTAACAAGTAAACAAAAATTCTTAGCTCAAATTGCGATAGCCGTTGTATTCTACATCGTAAGTGTCATATTACCGAACTATGAATTTGAAACAGCGATCAACATACCGTTTACAGATTGGTCATTACCATTGTCTGTTTTCTACATTATATTCATAGTATTTTGGCAAGTTGGATTCAGTAATGCTGTCAATTTAACTGATGGATTAGATGGTCTTTCAACTGGATTATCAATCATTGCATTTGGTTTTTACGCGACACTATCATTTATTCTTGATAAACCAGAGATTGGGTTATTCTGTTTAGTGATGCTTGCAAGTTTATTTGGATTTTTAATTTACAACAAGTACCCAGCAAAAGTGTTCATGGGAGATACTGGTAGCTTAGCGCTTGGCGGTATTTTCGCAACGATTTCAATCATGCTTAACCAAGAAATAACATTATTATTGATCGGTTTAGTATTTGTAATTGAAACATTATCAGTTATGTTACAAGTAACGTCATTCAAGCTTACAGGAAAAAGAATATTTAAAATGAGCCCATTGCACCACCATTTCGAGTTAGTTGGTTGGAGTGAATGGAAAATAGTATTAGTATTCTGGGCTACAGGTATCGTTACTGGTGCAATTGGTTTATGGATAGGGGTAATGTAGTATGAAAGCATATGATGCATTAAAAGAGAAACCTGTTCTAATTTTAGGCTTAGCTAAAAGTGGATATGAAAGTGCAAAGTTATGCCATAAATTAGGTGCTGATGTAACGGTTAATGATGGTAAAGATTTATCATCTGATCCGCATGCGCTTGAACTAGAGCAACAAGGGATACGTGTGATCAGTGGTGAACACCCACTGTCATTACTTGATAATAAACCGTTAATCGTAAAAAACCCTGGTATACCTTACAACATTCCACTATTGCAAGAAGCGATGAATCAAGGATTGGATATCATTACAGAAGTTGAATTAAGTTATTACATTTCAGAAGCACCAATTATTGGTATTACAGGTACAAATGGTAAAACAACAGTGACTTCTTTAATAGGGGATATGTTTGGTAATAGTAAAGTAAATGGTCAAGTTTCAGGTAATATTGGTGTAGTTGCATCAAAAGTTGCACAAGAGGTTACGAAAGACGATTATCTTATTACAGAACTTTCTTCATTCCAACTTTTAGGAACAATCCATTATCGTCCGCATATCGCGATTGTTACAAATATTTATTCTGCACATTTGGATTATCACGGTAGTTTAGAAGAATACCAGAATGCTAAGAAAAATATTTTTAAGAATCAAACCGAAGACGATTATTTAATTTTTAACTATGAACAAAGACATTTAATCAATACAGATGATATTAAATCTAAAATATTATATTTCTCAACTAATCAAAAAGTGAATGGCATTTATATTGAAGATGATTATGTCGTATATAACGGTATAAGAATTATCAATACGCACGATATTGTATTACCTGGTAAACATAATTTAGAAAATGTACTTGTAGCTGTATTAGCTGCTTTATTATCTGGCGTTGATGTGAAGTCAGTTGTGCATACTTTAACAACATTCTCAGGTATTAAACATAGACTTCAATATGTTGGGAATAATAGAGGCAATAAGTATTACAATGATTCTAAAGCAACGAATACTTTAGCAACACGATTTGCCTTAAGTTCATTTAATTCTCCAATCATTTGGTTATGTGGTGGATTAGATAGAGGGAATGACTTTGATGATTTAATACCTTATATGGATAATGTCCGTTTGATGGTTACATTTGGTGAAACAAAAGATAAATTAAAAACGTTAGGTGCAAGTCAAGGAAAAGAAGTCTTGCAAGCAAATGACGTTAAAGATGCCGTTAATTTGATTCAAGATTATATACAGTCTAATGATGTTGTCTTACTATCACCAGCATGTGCGAGCTGGGATCAATATGATACATTTGAAGCACGTGGCGACGAATTTATTGAAAGTTTCCAAAAACATTTACCAACATTTTAGAAATTGTGAAAAAAAGGAGTGACAACCGTGAATAAAAATTCTGATAACAATGATGATATATTGCAATTTGAAACGACTACGGAAGATGAACGATTAGAAATTTTAAAGAAGAAAAGAAAACGTAGACGTCAAATTCAATTAGGTGTATTCATAGGTGTTATACTCCTTGTTATCTTGATTTTACTGTACATGTTTACAGACATCAGTAAAGTTGATCAAGTGGATATTAAAGGTGAAGAAATCGTATCTAAAAACGATATTGAAAAAGCTTTAGATATCAAAAAAGATTCTAGAATATACAATATCCCTGTGAGTGATATGAAATCGAAAATCGAAGAAATTGAAGGCGTTAAAAGTGTTGAAATTAAACGTCATTTTCCAAATGACTTAACTGTTAATGTAAATGAGTATGAAACAATTGGGTTAGTTAAAGAGAAAAAACATTACGTACCGTTATTAGAAAATGGGAAAACAATTAAAAATTTATCAACAGATTTACCAATTGATGTTCCGATTTTGAATGACTTTAGTTCTAAAAAGTTAAATAAAATGATTCCTGAATTGAAAAAGGTTAAACCTAAAGTTAAATCAATGATATCGGAAATAAATTATAAACCTGGTGAGAACAATCAGAATAGAATCCAACTATTTATGACAGATAATGTGGAAGTTGTTGGAGATATTCAAACTTTTGCGAATAAAATCAACTATTATCCGAGTATTTCTGATAAATTAGAGAGAGACAATTCTGGAGCGCTTAAAACACCTGGATTTTTAGATTTACAAGTTGGTGTGACATTCTTACCGTATGAAACAGAAGAACAGCAAAAAGAGCGTTCAGAAAAAGAAACAAAACAAGATGAAAGTAATAAAACAGAACAGAAAAAATTAGACCAAGCATTACAAGATTTATCTAAAGAATTGGATAAATCTGGAGAAGAACCAAAATCAACTGAGAAATCAGAAGAATAAGTAAAAAAATCAATAAATAAACCTATAATTAGTTCACATTAAATCAAGTATCATGTAAACTAATAATAGTTTAAATTTGATTATCATGTGTTAGAGGAGGTGCCTATCGATGGAGGAACATTATTATATTAGTTTAGATATAGGTTCATCGAGTGTAAAAGTAATAGTAGGAGAAAAATTTCATAATGGCATTAACGTGATAGGTACAGGGCAAACTTATACGAATGGTATAAGAAATGGTTGTATAGATGATTTTGATATCGCTAAACAAGCAATTAAAGATACAATCAAAAAAGCAGCAATTGCATCTGGAATAGATATTAAAGAAGTATTTTTAAAAATGCCTATCGTGAATACAGAGATTTACGACGAAAAATTTGAAATACCTTTTGATGGTACAGAAACTGAAATAAGTGGCAGTCATATAGAATCAGTATTAGAGGGCATTAGGGAATTAAATGATGTTCCTGAAACTGAAGTCATTGGTGTATTCCCAATGAAATTTATTGTAGATGACTTACATGAAGTTTCTGATCCTAAAGAGATGGTTGCAACGCAATCATTAAAAGTAGAAGCAGGTGTTATCGCAACATCAAAATCATTATTAATCAACATCATTAAATGTGTTGAATCTTGTGGAGTAGATGTATTAGAAGTATTTTCTGATGCTTATAACTATCAATCTATATTATCTCCAACAGAAGTTGAACTTGGTGCTTGCGTCATTGATATTGGTGAAGATTTAACGCAAGTAGGTTTTTATGAAAGAGGCAATTTAGTTGATGCTGATACGATTGAAATGGCAGGTAGAAGCATAACAACAGATATTGCAAAATCATTAAATACTACATATGACAATGCCGAGAAGATTAAACAACAATATGGACATGCATTCTACGACTCTGCATCAGATCAAGATGTCTTTAGTGTTGAACAAATTAACGAAGATGGTCACGCACAATTCACTCAAAAAGAATTAAGTGAAATTATTGAATCAAGAGTAGAAGAAATTTTCTTTGAAATATTTGATTTATTACAAGATATGGGTATTACAAATGTTAACGGTGGATTCATCGTAACAGGTGGTACTTCAAACCTACTCGGTATTAAAGAATTATTACAAGATATGGTTAATGAAAAAGTACGTGTACATACACCATCTCAAATGGGTATACGTAAACCTGAGTTTACTTCTAGTATATCTACTATATCTAGTGGAATTAACTTTGATGAGCTACTAGATTATGTTACAATGAATAATTATGACGTTGATAATGTCGAAGAAGAAACATACGAAGAAGAAACTCAAGAAACTAAAGCTAAACCGTATGAACAATGGTTTAAAAAGAAATCAAACAAAAACAATGACGCAAAAGCTTCAAATTCTGATCATGACAGAGTCTCCGAAACAGAATATGATTCGGAAAGTCAAGAAGAGAAGCCAAGTGTATTAAAAAAATTAATGAAATCGTTATTTGATTGATGGGTCATAAAGATTAGGAGGATAATAAATGTTAGAATTTGAGCAAGGGTTTAATCATTTAGCTACTTTAAAAGTAATTGGTGTTGGTGGCGGCGGTAATAACGCTGTTAACCGTATGATAGATCATGGAATGAACAATGTAGAATTTATTTCTATTAATACAGATGGTCAAGCTTTAAACTTATCTAAAGCTTCATCTAAAATTCAAATTGGTGAAAAATTAACACGTGGATTAGGTGCAGGTGCAAACCCAGAAATCGGTAAAAAAGCTGCTGAAGAATCACGTGAACAAATAGAAGATGCTATTCAAGGCGCTGACATGGTATTCGTTACTGCTGGTATGGGTGGCGGAACTGGTACAGGTGCTGCACCAGTTGTTGCTAAAATCGCAAAAGAGATGGGTGCATTAACTGTTGGTGTTGTTACTCGTCCATTTAGCTTTGAAGGACGTAAACGTCAAACTCAAGCTGCTGCCGGTGTAGAATCTATGAAAGCTGCAGTAGATACATTAATCGTTATTCCTAATGATCGTCTTTTAGATATCGTTGATAAATCAACACCTATGATGGAAGCATTCAAAGAAGCAGATAATGTATTACGTCAAGGTGTACAAGGTATCTCAGACTTAATCGCTGTTTCTGGTGAAGTTAACTTAGACTTTGCTGACGTTAAGACTATTATGTCTAACCAAGGTTCAGCATTAATGGGTATCGGTGTATCTTCTGGTGAAAATAGAGCAATCGAAGCTGCTAAAAAAGCTATTTCTTCACCATTATTAGAAACTTCAATCGTTGGCGCACAAGGTGTCTTAATGAACATTACAGGTGGAGAGTCACTTTCACTATTTGAAGCTCAAGAAGCAGCAGATATTGTTCAAGATGCAGCAGACGAAGATGTTAATATGATATTTGGTACAGTTATTAACCCAGAATTACAAGACGAATTAGTCGTTACAGTAATTGCTACTGGATTTAATGACAAACCTTCTAATGCTCGTAAACCACAAGGTGGCGGAGCATTTGGTGGAACTACAGAAGAACCTGCTTCTAAAAGAGAAGAAGGAGAATCACTAGGAAGAAAAGCTTCATTTGAAAATAAATCAACAAATGAATCAACTGATGATAGTGATATTCCAAGTTTCATTCGAAATAGAGAAGATAGACGTTCTAGACGCTCTAGACGATAAATGAACTTAAAAAGTCATCAGGCTCAGTCCTGATGACTTTTTTTGTTAGGAGAGATGAAATGAAAGAGATTTTTAATCAACATAATCATTATTTATCATATGAAGTCGATGACAGAAATGATTTAACAATAGGTATTACAACTCGTCAAGGTGGATATAGCCCGTATCCAGAGAATGCCTTTAATATGGCGCGATACATCAATGACGATCCAGATAATATTTCAAAGCATCAGCAAATATTAGCCAATGAAATTAACTTCAGTTGTGCCAATTGGGTATTTCCAATTCAAACACATGAGAATAAAGTTCGAGAAGTATCTTCAAAGGATAAAGGTACAAATATCAATGCATTAACTGAAGAATTTCATGGAATAGATGGACTTTATACTTATGAGTCTGACCTATTATTAACGATGTGCTTTGCAGATTGTGTACCAATCTATTTATATGATACGCAAAATGGTTATATTGGTCTTTGTCATGCCGGATGGAGAGGTACGCATTCCCAAATTATTAAAGAGATGATTGAACAATATAACGGCGACGTTGCTAATTTGAGAGTTGTTATAGGACCATCCACATCTGACAGTTACGAAATTAACGAAGACATTTATCAAAAGTTCAAAACATTACCGATAGACTCTGAAGCGTACATTGTACAAAGAGGACAAGATAGATACGGCATAGATTTAAAACAAGCAAATGCACTACTTGCCATACATTATGGTGTTAATCCTGAACATATCGTCAAGACGAATCATTGTACGGCTAGTGAAACAGATTTATTCTTCTCATATAGAGTAGAAAAAGGGCAAACTGGTAGAATGCTTGCATTTATAGGTAGAAAGTAGGTATAGATTTGAAATCAGTAAAAGAAAATTTAGTAGAAATCAATTCACAAATTTGTAATAGTAGCGAAGAATCAGAATTTAATACGGCGCCTCAAGTGATTGTTGTGACAAAATATGTTACAATAGACCGAGCTAAAGAAGCTTATGAAGCTGGCTTGAAAAACTTTGGAGAAAATCGTATTGAAGGATTTTTGGAAAAGAAAAAGCATCTTCCAGATGATGCTATCATGCATTTTATTGGATCATTACAAACAAGAAAAGTAAAAGACATCATTAATGAAATTGATTATTTACATGCATTAGATAGATTAAAATTAGCTAAAGAAATTGAAAAACGTGCAGAACATGTTGTAAAATGCTTTGTTCAAGTGAATGTTTCGGGAGAAGAATCAAAACATGGCATGTCGCCAGATGATGTTATCCCATTTATTCAAGAGCTTAAGGATTTTAAACATATTGAAATAGTTGGTTTAATGACTATGGCACCATTAACTGAAGACAAAATAAAATTAAGACAATATTTTAACCAACTAAGATTATTGAAAGAGAAAGTACAATCCTTAAACTTATCATATGCACCTTGCACTGAATTATCTATGGGCATGAGCAATGATTTTAATGAAGCAATACTAGAAGGTGCTTCTTATGTAAGAATTGGTACAAAATTAGTTGGCGAATAGGAGTGTAAATTATGGCAATTAAAGATGTATTTAAAGGCTTTTTCGTAGTCGATGAAGAAGAAGAAGTATACGAAGAGCCACAAAGAGAACAAACAAAAGCACCACAACAGGAATCATCTATACAAGAACAAAAACCAAAACCAAAACAACAATCTTTAAAAAGTGTACCAACACAAAAATCAAATACAACTAGATACCAATCACAACGTTCTCGTGATTTTAAAAAACCTGAAAGGAAAGAGGCCATGACTGAGAAACGTACAAATTCATCTCAAACGAATGTCGTTAGTATGAGCGGGAATATGGATTTTGCGCAAAGTTCAAAAATGTGCTTATTTGAACCAAGAGTATTTTCAGATACGCAGGATATCGCCGATGAACTTAAAAATAGACGTACAACATTAGTAAACTTACAACGCATTGACAAAGTATCAGCTAAAAGAATTATAGACTTCTTGAGTGGTACTGTATATGCGATAGGTGGAGATATAAGACGCGTTGGAACAGACATCTTCTTATGTACACCTGATAATGTTGAAGTAGCAGGATCAATTACTGAGCAACTAGAACAAGTTGAACCTTATCAAGAATAGAGGAATTTAAGATATGGATAGTGGACTATTAAGTACGATATTAGGATTTGTATTATTCGTCGTTAAAATTTATCAATATGGTATGATCGTTTATTTCCTTACATCATGGTTACCAGGCGTTAGGGAAGGCGCATTTGGACAATTTTTAGGGAAAATATATGAACCTTTTTTAGAACCATTTAGAAAAATTATCCCACCATTAGGTATGTTAGACATATCTTCATTAGTGGCGTTTATAACGTTAAGTTTATTCTATGTTGGTTTAGTTAATATATTTAATATGATTGTACCTGTAATGCCAATATTATAATTAAACGATAAATGACAGTAGGGTGAGACGTAATGTCACATCCTATTTTTTATTGAATTAGAGGTGTCAAAATGGATATATATCAACATTTTAGAAAAGAAGAAAAAGAGATTATTGATTTATTTTTAAATAGGTGTGAAGTTGCTGAACGAAATTATCAACCTGTATTAACAGAGTTTCTGGACCCTAGAGAACAATTTATATTACAAACAATCGTGGGTGGATTCGACGATTTAAATGTACATTACTTTGGTGGTAATGAAGCATCAGAAAGAAAACGTGCAATCGTCGCACCTGATTATTTTGAACCGACTAAAGCGGATTATGAGATGGTGCTTATTGAACTTAACTATCCTTCAAAATTTGTTAAATTGACGCATCGTAATGTATTAGGTACGATCATGTCGCTTGGGATTGATAGAAATCAACTAGGGGATATTATTGTTAATGACCGTATACAGTTTGTTTTGACAAAGAGATTTGAATCGTATATTATGATGGAATTAACAAAGATTAAAGGTGCCGGAATCAAATTGAGTTCTATTCCATTCCAAAATATGATACAATCAAGTGAGAATTGGCAGACACATGACGCAACTGTAAGTGCATTAAGATTGGATGTAATCATTAAACACCTTACAAATACGAGTAGAACAATTAGTAAGAAATTGATTGAAAGTAAACGCGTTAAAGTCAATCATAGAGAAATCGAACAAGTAGACTTTATAGTCGAAGAAAATGATTTGATCTCTATTAAAGGATATGGACGTGCGATGATCATTCAAAATAATGGAACTTCAAAAAAAGGTAAGATAAGAATAGCTTATCGAACATTGTTTAAATAGTGCTGAGGAGGAAAACTTATGGCATTTACCCCAGAGGAAATCAAACAAAAAGAATTTAGTAGAGTTCATAAAGGATTAGATGAAACTGAAGTACGTGGATATCTACAAACTTTAAGTGATGAAATTGAAAAATTAAAATCAGATAAAGCGCATTTACAAAGTATTATAGATGATAAAGAAGAGAATATTAGTCGATTCAAAGCAGTCGAAAATACAATCTCTGACGTATTATTACAAGCGCAAAAAACAAGTGAAGAAACGAAACATACTGCTGTTTTAAAAGCAGATGCTATTATTAAAGAAGCAGAAGGACGTTCTGATCAAATCGTTAATGATGCACTTCAAAAAGCGCGTCATATCAGTTTCCAAACTGAAGATATGAAACGTCAATCAAAAGTCTTTCGTTCACGTTTCCGCATGTTAGTTGAAGCGCAATTAGATTTATTGAAAAATGAAGATTGGGATTATTTACTTAACTATGATGTCGATCAACAAAAAGTTACTGAAGAAAATATTGACATTTTGAACAAAGAAGAAGAAAATAATCAAGAACAGATAAATAATCAAGCAGTTAAAAGTGAAGAGGACAAGTCTGAAGAATAAACGAATTGAGAAGCGAGTTAGGGATAGTGAGAGCCTAATAAATTCATTTCTTTAGGTATCACCTGTTTGCGAATATGATATATGTTTAATGAGTGAACTCTAAGTTGAGTTAATAAGGGTGGTACCGCGATGTATGTCGTCCCTATTATTTCAGCTTAGAGTTTTTTTATATTATTTTTATTAAGAAGGAGATTAAGACTTATGGATTACAAAGATACGTTACTTATGCCTAAAACAAGTTTTCCAATGAGAGGTGGTTTACCAAATAAAGAACCACAAATTCAAGAAGAGTGGAAAGAGAAAGATTTATACAATAAAATTTTAGAAAAAAATAAAGGTAATACACCATTTATTCTTCATGATGGTCCTCCATATGCTAATGGTAATTTACACATGGGTCACGCTTTAAATAAAATTTTAAAAGATATCATCGTTAGACAAAAAGCAATGTCTGGATATTATGCACCTTACGTGCCAGGTTGGGATACACATGGTTTACCAATTGAGCAAGCATTAACAAACAAAGGTGTTAAAAGAAAAGAAATGTCAGTTGCCGAATTCAGAGAAAAATGTAAAGAATTTGCATTAGAACAAATTGAATTACAAAAAGCTGATTTCAGACGTTTAGGTGTAAACGGTGATTGGGATAATCCATATATTACGTTAAAACCTGAGTTTGAAGCGGCACAAATTAGAGTATTTGGTGAAATGGCTGCTAAAGGTTTAATCTATAAAGGTAAAAAACCAGTTTACTGGTCTCCTTCAAGTGAATCTTCATTAGCTGAAGCTGAAATTGAATACCAAGATAAAAAATCACCTTCAATCTATGTAGCATTTAATGTAGTAGATGGTAAAGGCGTTGTAGATGAAGATGCAGCATTTATTATTTGGACAACAACTCCATGGACAATTCCATCAAACTTAGCAATCGCTGTTAATCCTAAATTGAACTACGTACAAGTAAATGTAGAAGGCAAAAAATACGTTGTTGCCCAAGCACTTCTTGATTCAGTTTGTGAAGCATTAGACTGGAATAAAGAAACAATTACAATTGATAAAGAATTCAGTGGAGCTGAATTAGAATATGCAACAGCTCAACATCCATTTATCGATCGTACTTCATTATTAATTTTAGGTGACCACGTTACTACTGATGCAGGTACAGGTTGTGTTCATACAGCACCAGGTCACGGTGAAGATGACTATATCGTTGGTCAAAAATATGGTCTAGGCGTGCTTAGTCCAATTAATGATAAAGGTGTATTCACTGAAGAAGCGGGAGAATTTGAAGGTCTATTCTATGATAAAGCTAATAAAAATATCACAGAAAAATTAGACGAAGTTGGCGCATTATTAAAACTTACATTCTTCAAACACTCATATCCACATGACTGGAGAACTAAAAAACCAGTTATTTTCAGAGCTACTGAACAATGGTTCGCATCAATCAGTAAAGTAAGACAAGATATTTTAGATGCAATTGATGATACGAAATTTAAAATCGATTGGGGTAAAACACGTCTTTACAATATGATCAGAGATAGAGGAGAATGGGTTATCTCTCGTCAAAGAGTATGGGGTGTACCTCTACCAGTTTTCTACGCTGAAAATGGCGATATTATCATGACTGAAGAAACAATTAATCATGTTGCAAATCTATTCGAACAACACGGTTCAAATATTTGGTTTGAAAGAGAAGCGAAAGACTTATTACCAGAAGGCTTTACGCATGAAGGTAGCCCAAATGGTGAATTCACTAAAGAAACAGATATTATGGACGTATGGTTCGATTCAGGTTCAACACATAGAGGTGTGTTAGAAACACGTCCAGAATTATCATACCCAGCTGATATTTACTTAGAAGGTAGTGACCAATACAGAGGTTGGTTTAACTCATCAATTACAACATCAGTAGCAACTAAAGGTATCTCACCATACAAAATGTTACTTTCTCACGGTTTCGTAATGGACGGAGAAGGTAAGAAAATGAGTAAATCATTAGGTAACGTTATCGTTCCTGATAAAATTGTTAAACAAATGGGTGCTGATATCGCAAGATTATGGGTAAGTAGTGTAGACTACTTAGCAGACGTACGTATCTCAAACGACATCTTAAAACAAACTTCTGATGTATATCGTAAAATTAGAAATACTTTCCGTTTCTTATTAGGTAATGTGAATGATTTCAATCCAGCAACAGATAGTGTGAAATACGAAGATATGCTTGAAATCGATCAGTATATGCACAATAGATTAAATCAATTTATTGGCCGTACATTATCTCACTATGAAGCATTCGACTATCTAGATATTTATCAAGATATTCAAAACTTCATTAACGTAGAATTAAGTAACTTCTACTTAGACTATGGTAAAGATATCCTTTATATCGAACAAGTAGATTCATTAAAACGTCGTAGTATGCAAACAGTACTTTATGAAACATTAGTTAAATTAACTAAAATCTTAGCACCAATCATTCCACATACAGCTGATGAAATTTGGGGACATATTCCACATGTTGAAGAAGAAAGTGTTCATTTAACAAATATGCCAAACCCACATGAAGTTGATACAGAATTAGTGGAAAAATGGTCTAAACTGATGAAATTAAGAGACGATGTTAACAGAGCATTAGAAGTTGCACGTAATGAAAAAGTAATCGGTAAATCATTAGAAGCACACATCACATTATCAAATTCAGAAGACTTTGATACAGTTGAATTCTTAAGTCAATTCCAAGACTTACAACAACTATTCATTGTATCTAAAGTAGATGTCGTTGATGAATTAACAGACGGTGAAGAATATGAATATGTGAAAGTTAAAGTGAAACACGCTGACGGAGAAAAATGTCAACGCTGTTGGAACTATTCAGACGAACTAGGCTCAGTAGGCGAATTAGATAACCTATGCCCACGCTGTCAAGCTGTTGTTAAAACTTTAGTATAAATTTAATAATCATAAAACGAACTCACGAGATAGATTTCTCGTGAGTTTTTTTGTAGAAAAAAGTATATCTAACGCATTTTATATCTGGCATAATTTAATACAATAAATGTAAAAAATATATTGAATGGTAAAAATTTACATTGTATAATATCCTTAATTAATCTGAGGTATAAATTTCTTGAATAAAGATAAAGTATAGGTGATAAAAAAATAAACCAAAATATAAGAAAGTTATATGAAGGTTAAAAATTTAAAATACTATATTTGTATTCAAAAGGGGAGAAATTTATGTTAAAGAAAATATTTTTATCAACATTATTATGTACAACACTATCAACACCTGTAATAGGTAAAGTAAATGCAGAAGAAGTGAAACATGACAAACCAGTGAAATATGTGTTCAAATCTGGTGGGAAAGCTAGTCCTATTTATATTAATTCTGATGGATCTATGACTATACCAGAAGAAACTGAATTAGAGGTCGTCGCACCAAAACCTAATGATTATTATGTATATAAAGATGGAGTTGAAACAAAAGAAGTTAATCCTAAATATAATCATATAAAAAATCAACGAGAATATATGAATTTTTATATATCAAAAGGTCGAACTGCTGATTTATTCGTTGGAGAGCATCCTAGACCATTAGATGGTGTAACGTTTATTCCTAAGTCTGATAAAACTTCTGATGATAACAATGTAAATAATCCAAAAGATGAACCTAAATCTGATCAAACTGAGCCTAATCAAAACAATACTGATAATAAATCTAAGTCAGACCAACCAAAACAAGATGTTCCTGCTAAAGTAGAACAACCGGCTAAAGTTGATAAAAAATCAAATAGTCAGGGTAATGTAGTTGATAAGAAGGATACTACTGATCAAAATAAATCTGATACAAATAAAGATAATAAAGCTGTAGCTAATAATAAATCTAATGATCAAAATAAAGTAGCAGTGAATAATCAAAAGTCTGAACCTCAATATTCTGATGTTTATAAAAAAGTTGATGTGAAAAAAGAAGATAATAATAAAGATGTAAAGACTAAGGATACTAGCAGTAAAGCTAAAGCTGCAGATAATAAATCAGATAAACAACAAAAAGAATTACCTAAAACGGGTGAAAGTGAAAATACATTATTCCGTACTTTGTTATTTACTTGTGTAGTTGTATTATTAGGTATATATAGATTTAAGCGAAAAGCTAACATTTAATATAAAAGCAACTCACGAGATAGAAATCTCGTGAGTTTTTTTGTGGGAAAAAGTATATCTAATAATTTTTCTATGAGGCATAATTTAATACAATAAATTTAAAAAATATATTGAATGGTAAAAATTTACATTGTATAATATCCTTAATTAATCTGAGGTATAAATTTCTTCAATAAAGATAAAGTATAGGCGATAAAAATATAAACCGAAATATAAGAAAGTTATATGAAGGTTAAAATTTGAAAAGGAGTGATAATTTAATTTTAAGTAACTAGAGAATCATAATTGTGGATTACATCAACATTTTACGTTTAATTTATTAAATTAGCTTTGCTTGATTATGTTTACCCCTAATATTAGATTAAAATTTTTTTGATTGTATTTTCTGAATATTGTGAAAAAAGAGGTGTATGATGAAGAAGTTTATTTTAATAATCACATTTTTGTTTTTAATCAACATCTCAATAATTAGTAATCAAGTTTTTGCAGAAGAAAGTAATCAATCAGATCAACAAATTTCAGATGGTAATTTAAAGGAAAGTAATATTTCTAATATTGATAAATATGAAAATGAAGACTTGAATACAAATTTAGAAACAGATAATAATACAAATGATGATGTTGAAAATGTTGAAGATGTTGAAGATGTTGAAAATGAAGAACCGAATATTAGTACAAGTGCCACAGCAGTGGAATCTGAAAATAATTATGATGTAAAGAACAATGAAAATAACGAGAATAATTCAGAAATACAAAATACACAACCAGAAAACAATTCAATCGAAAAAGCTAATGCCGAAATTGAAAATAGCGAAAGTTCATCAAGTGAGAATATAAGTAGTGGAGAAGAAAAATTCAATGATGAAAAAAGTAGTTTATCATTAGAAAAGATAGAAGTTAATCAAGGAAAAAATGAATCTATTAATAATGTAGATGAATCTATAATTGGCCAGGATGATAGGAAAATTGTAAAAGATATAAGTAAAATGCCTAACAGATCTATAGTATTTATTAAGTCCTATATAGATGATCGTCGTTACTACAGCGGTACTGGATTTATGTTAGATGATTATGCAGTATTGACAGCTGCGCATGTTATAACTAGTAAAAATAAGGAAGAAGAAATTAAAAATATACTTGTTCATGCTGGGTATAAAAATGACACTGCGATTTATGGAACTGCGAAGGTAATTAAGACATATGTACTATCAGAATGGGTAAAAAGTCCAAATATTTACTATGATATGACTTTATTAATATTAGATAAACCGCTAGGTAGTGTTACTGGAAAGTTAAAATTAAATGACAAAGTAAAATTAGATGATTATATTTCTACATCCGGATATCCAGGTGAAGAAAATAAAAATATAAAGATTGGTTATCAATATTACAGTTCTGGGAAAATTGTTAAAGTGACTAACAATAACATATTCTATGATTTAGATACTGAAGGTGGCCAAAGCGGTAGCCCTATATTTAATGAAAATAAAGAGGTAATTGCGATTCATACAAATGGTTTTGACAAACGAAATAGTTATAAATTTAATTTAGGGCTTAGATTAACAAGCAATAATATAGAAACTATAAATAAATGGAAAAATGAATTAAAGATTAAGAATTTTAATAAATATATTTATATCAATGAAAAAAATGCAAAAGTATGGAAAGATTTAAATTTCAATGAGCTATATAAAAATGATAAGGATATTTTAGACAGAGTATATAAAGCTGAAAATTTATATACAGATTCTCTAGGTGGTAAATATTTATTAATTAAAGATAAGAACTATCAATTTATTGGATTTATAAACATTAATGATATAACTGAAATTAATGCTACTGCAACTAATTTAAGCGTACAACTAAAAAAAGAAAATATAAAACATTTTAGAAACTTATTTGAAGATGTAAAAACAGATACTAAATTATCTTTCAACAGTTATTATAAAGTGAAATATACTTACCGATTACCAAATAATCGAATAATCAATTCTTTATATGATAAAAATGATAAATGGCAAGGATATGTATTAAACAAAGACGTTAATGAAATTAAATTTGAACCTTATGATGAACGTGTTGAAATTATAAAGAATAATTATACTGTATGGGGAGATTTCTTTGGTAAGAAAAATTTAGATACAAAATCTATTTATCACAAGGTATTTAATGCTAAAGGTATCTATAAAGATAAAAATAATAATCGAACGTATTTAAAAATTTATGATAGTAAGGATAATTATTTAGGGATTTTGAATATAAATGCTACTGAAAAAGTTGTACCACAAAGTTTCAATAAAGATGTAAAAATTATAAGTACTAAATATAATTTTTATAATTTCTTATTTGATACAATAAGGAACAAATCGCAGAATTATATAAACAAAAAACTACATTCTAAATGTTTATATAAATTAAGTAACGGAAAAATTTACTACTCATTATATGATAATAAAGACAAATGGATTGGTTATATCGAGAAGGAAGCAGTAAAAGTACTATAAATATTTAAGTAAGGAGCGAAAACTATGTTAAAGAAAATACTTTTATCAACATTGTTATGTACAACAGTAACAACACCTTTAATAGGTAAAGTTAATGCAGAAGAAATGAAACAAGACAAACCTGTGAAGTATGTGTTTCATAATGGAGGAATGAGATCCCCAATAGGTGTGAACTTTGACGGTTCAATGACTGTACCTGAACAGGGTGGTGAAATATTAGAAATTGATGCAAAACCAGTAGATTTTTTTATTTATAAGGATGGTGTGCCAACGAATGAATTAAATCCTAAATATAAGCACATTTGGGATCAATGGGGATATTATGATTTCTATAAATCTAAAGGTAAAGTAAATGACCTTTTCGTAGGCGAACACCCTAGACCATTAGATGGTGTAACATACGATCCTAAGTCTGATAATACATCTGATGATCAAAAAGCAGATGACCAAAAAGATGAACCTAAAAATGATCAAACAGAGCCTAATAAAAACACTACTGACAATCAGTCTACATCAGACCAACCAAAACAAGATGTTCCTACTAAAGTAGACCAACCGGCTAAAGATAATGCTAAGATTGATAAAAAATCTGATACTCAGAGTAATGTAGTTGATAAGAAAGATACTGCTGATCAAAATAAGGTCGTTTCAGATAATAAAGCTGTAGCTAATAATAAATCTAATGATCAAAATAAAGTAGCAGTGAATAATCAAAAGTCTGAACCTCAATCTTCTAATGTTTCTAAAAAAGTTGATGTGAAAAAAGAAGATAATAATAAAGATGTAAAGGCTAAGAGTACTGATAGTAAAGCTAAAGCTGCAGATAATAAATCAGATAAACAACAAAAAGAATTACCTAAGACGGGTGAAAGTGAAAATACATTATTCCGTACTTTGTTATTTACTTGTGTAGTTATATCATTATTAGGTATTTATAGAATAACTCGTATGTCTAATGTATAATTTAATTAATATAAGAGATTAAGCAATTTTTGTTGCTTGATCTCTTTTTATTTTGTTTATATTTTCTTGGTTATAAAAGAAAATATGTGTGATGAGGTGTTTGAATTAGATGTGTAATTTAAAAGATCATATTAACAATTAGGTCGTGTTATGTGGTAAAATAATCAAGATTGGAGTGGAAAGTAGATGCGTAAAGGTTACAATGTACCGATTTGGAGTACTTTTATTATTATATTAATCGCGCTTGATCAACTTACTAAATTTTTAATTGTTAAATCTTTAGAAGTGGGTGAGTCTATAAAGGTTATCAGTAATTTTTTATATATTACATCTCATAGAAACCAAGGTGCTGCTTGGGGGATTTTACAAGGAAAAATGTGGTTATTTTATATCGTAACAATTGTCGTGCTTGTTATTTTATTTATGTTCTTTAAGAATGAAGGATACGGACGACCTGATGTTCAACTTGGACTAAGTTTATTAATTGCAGGGTCAATTGGTAACTTTATAGATCGTTTGTTTAGAGGAGAAGTTGTTGATTTTGTTGATACATATATTTTCAGCTATAATTTCCCGATATTTAATGTAGCAGATGCTGCTTTAACGATAGGTGTCATTGTATTGATAATTGTGATTTTATTTGAGGGCAAGGAGGAAAAAGCTTGAATACATTTGAATTTAAGATAGAGACAGAAAATGAAATTGGTGTAAGAATTGATAAATTATTACCTGATTTGAATCCAGATTGGTCAAGAAATCAAATACAAGATTGGATTAAATTAGGTTTAGTTGAAGTAAATGGTAAAGTCATTAAAGCAAATTATAAGACGAAGCTTAATGATGTGATTGTTGCAACTGAAAAAGTAATAGAAGAAGTTGATATTGTCGCAGAAGATTTAGGTATTGAGGTTTATTATGAAGACAAAGATGTAGCGGTCGTTTATAAACCTAAAGGTATGGTTGTGCATCCAGCACCTGGCCATTATACAGGTACGTTAGTAAACGGATTAATGTATGTAATTAAAGATTTATCTGGTATTAACGGTGAAATTAGACCTGGTATTGTGCATCGTATAGATAAAGATACATCTGGTTTATTAATGATTGCTAAGAACGATATTGCACATAGAGGATTAGTTGAACAGTTAGTTGATAAAACTGTGACAAGAGAATATACAGCACTTGTACACGGTAATATACCTCACGAATTTGGAACAATTGAAGCGCCAATTGGTAGAAATCCTAAAGAACGTCAAGAAATGGCGATTGTGGATGATGGTAAAGAAGCTGTGACGCACTTTAATGTAATTGAAAAGTTCGAAAAATATACATTGGTTAAATGTCAGTTAGAAACTGGTCGTACTCACCAAATCAGAGTGCATATGAAACATATTGGTTTTCCTTTAGTAGGCGATCCTAAATATGGACCGAAGAAAACAATGAACATTGGTGGACAAGCTTTACATGCTGGATTATTAGGATTTGAACATCCAGTTACTGGTGAATATATTGAAAAAGAAGCACCACTACCAGAGTATTTTGAAACATTATTAGAGAAATTAAGAAATCGCGAAGATAAAAAATAAGTACAACGTGTAATAATACTTATTTAATTTTATTTAAACTTTGACATCATATGAAAAAAACGATATTATTGTTTTAACAATTAAAGCGTCTTTAACAGACAGTCCAGAGAGGCTGAGAAGACATAATATGAGCGTGTAGACCATCTTTGTATGGTACTAGTGTATACTCATGTCTTCTAAAGACGTGAGTATTTTTTTGTGGAAGGAGATTGAATATGGCTGAAAGGTTAATCATGGATGATGCTGCTGTAAACAGAGCATTAACAAGAATGTCACATGAAATACTTGAAAAGAACAAAGGTACTAAAGATATTGTCTTGTTAGGCGTAAAGACAAGAGGTGTATTTCTTGCTAACAGAATTGAGCAGAAAATCCAAGACATCGAGCAAGTTCAAGTACCAACTGGAGAAATTGATGTTACACATTATCGTGACGATGTTGAGAATCAGCAAGGTACGATTAAAGTGAAATCATTTAATATCGATGTAGATATTAATGATAAGCATGTCATTATTGTCGATGATGTCCTTTATACAGGTAGAACTGTTAGAGCTTCATTAGATGCTATATTAGATCACGCAAGACCACGAAAAATAAGTTTAGCCACTTTAGTTGATAGAGGTCATAGAGAACTTCCGATTAGAGCAGATTATGTAGGTAAGAACGTTCCAACATCATCTAATGAATCAGTTGTCGTTGAATTAGAAGAGTTCGACCAACAAACAGCAGTAAAATTAAATTAAATAAATCCTTTTAAATCAGTACGAGAGACTGGCAAAGGAACTTATATGGTTACAGGAGATAACTATACCTTTATAGGTATCACTGTATACATAGATCCCTTTGCATATCTTGTAAAGGGATCTTTTTTTGAATAGGAGAATGGAAATGTCACAAAATGAAGAAATGTTTAAACGAACAGTAGAACCCATACTAGATGTTAATGATAAACCTAAAGCATCACAATGGTTCTTCTTAAGCTCACAGCATTTATTTGCAATGTTCGGAGCAACGGTACTTGTACCATTTTTAACAGGCTTACCTGTTTCAGCAGCACTCATTGCGTCAGGTTTAGGAACGCTACTTTATATACTGATAACGAAAGGAAAGATACCAGCTTATCTCGGTTCGAGCTTTGCATTCATAACACCAATTATTGTCGGGCTCAAGACACATGACCTTGGTGAAATGCTTGTCGCATTATTTATGAGTGGTGTTCTTTACGTCATTATCGGATTGATTATAAAGGTTACTGGCACGAATTGGTTGCTTAATCTGTTACCTCCAGTCGTAGTTGGACCGGTTATCATGGTTATCGGACTTGGATTAGCACCGGTAGCAGTAAACATGGCGATGTACACAGATTCAAATGCAATGAAAGGCTATAGTGGCATTTACATTACAGTCGCACTCATCACATTAATTACTACAATTATCGTTTCAGTATTTTTCAAAGGATTCTTATCAATCATTCCTGTACTTATCGGAATTATTGTTGGATATATATCTTCATTATTATTTGGAATTGTGGACTTAGCGCCGATTTCAAAAGCAAAATGGATTCAAATGCCTGATATTTACTTACCGTTTCATGATTACACACCATCGCTACAATGGGGACTTATCTTAATCATGCTGCCAATCGTTTTTGTAACGGTTAGTGAGCATATCGGTCATCAAATCGTCATCAATAAAATTGTCGGTAAGAACTTCTTCAAAGATCCAGGTTTACACCGCTCATTAATCGGAGACGGGGTGTCAACGATGATGGCTTCAATTATTGGTGGGCCACCAAGTACGACATACGGCGAGAACATTGGAGTACTTGCCATAACAAGAATTTATAGTATATGGGTAATCGGTGGTGCAGCAGTACTTGCACTAATCTTAGGATTTGTTGGTAAATTCACAGCGATGATTTCAACAATTCCAACACCAGTTATGGGTGGTGTTTCCATACTATTATTCGGAATCATTGCTTCAAGTGGTTTGAGAATGTTGGTGGAGAACAATATCGACTTCGGTGACAACCGTAACTTGATCATTGCTTCTGTCATTCTCGTATTAGGAATCGGTAAAGCACATTTAGACTTCACAGGTATTGGCATACATTTAAACATTGAAGGTATGGCTTTAGCAGCAACAGTAGGTATCTTGCTCAATCTTATATTGCCAAAGAAAATAAAATAATTCTCAGGAGGCGTGTCATATGAAAAATTTATTAACAATGACTGATTTAACTAAAGACGACATCATGAAAATTATAACGAAAGCACAAGACATTAAAGAAAATGGTGCAGAAACTTTTGGTAAAGGCATGACGGTCGCAAACTTATTCTTTGAAAATTCAACACGAACAAAATGTAGTTTTGAAATGGCTGAAAGAAAATTAGGTTTAGAAGTCATTCCTTTTGAAATAAGTACTTCATCTGTTCAAAAAGGTGAATCTTTATATGATACTTGCAAAACTTTAGAATCTATTGGTGTAGACGCATTAGTCATTAGACATAGTGAAAATGCATATTATGACACATTACAAGGACTTAATATTCCAGTATTAAATGGTGGAGATGGAAGTGGCCACCACCCGACTCAAAGTCTTCTAGATATTATGACAATATATGAGGAGTACGGTTACTTCGAAGGATTAAAAATTTTAATCTCAGGCGATATAAAAAATTCAAGAGTAGCAAGAAGTAATGCAGATGCTTTAACGAAACTTGGTGCAGAAGTAATGTTCTCAGCACCGGAACAATGGAAATGTAATTTTTCAGATGTACCATATGTAGAAATTGATGATGTGATAGATGAAGTAGATGTATGTATGTTGTTAAGAGTGCAAAATGAAAGACATGATTCAGGTACAACGTTTAGTAAAGAAGACTATCACAATGCATACGGACTGACGATAGATAGATATAACAAACTTCATGACAATGCAATCGTCATGCATCCAGCACCAGTCAACCGAGGTGTTGAAATAGATACTTCACTTGTAGAAAGTTCGAAATCAAGAATTTTTAAACAAATGGAGAACGGCGTGTTCATTAGAATGGCATGTATACATGATGTACTTAATCACAAGGAGGAAAAAGTAAAATGTCACTTATAATCAAAAATGGAAAAATCTTATTAGAAGGTCAATTAGTTAACAAGGAAATTGAAATTGAAGATGGCAAAATTAAAAAAATAGATGATTATATAGAAGTAGAGAATCAAGAAGTTATTGATGCGAAAGGACATTTTATTTCAGCAGGATTTGTTGATGTACATGTACATTTAAGAGAACCTGGTGGCGAACATAAAGAAACAATTGAAACAGGTACTAAAGCAGCAGCAAGAGGTGGATTTACAACAGTTTGTCCAATGCCTAATACAAAGCCTGTCCCAGATTCAGTTGAACATTTAGATCGTCTTCACAAAATCATTGATGAGCATGCAGTGGTAAGAGTTTTACCTTATGCATCAATTACAGTAAGACAAGCTGGTAAAGAACATGTTGATTTCAAAGCATTAAAAGATAGAGGCATGTTCCAATTTACTGATGATGGTGTAGGTGTACAAACAGCTTCAATGATGTACGAAGCTATGAAAGAAGCGGCTAAAATTGATAAAGCAATCGTAGCACACTGCGAAGATAATTCATTAATTTATGGTGGTGCAATGCATGAAGGTAAACGAAGTGAAGAACTTGGCATTCCAGGTATTCCTTCAATTTGCGAAGCGGTACAAATTGCTAGAGACGTGTTATTAGCTGAAGCAGCAAATTGTCATTACCATGTATGTCACGTGTCTACAAAAGAAAGTGTACGTGTCATAAGAGATGCTAAAAAAGCAGGCATTAAAGTAACAGCTGAAGTTACACCACATCACTTATTACTTACAGAAGATGACGTACCAGGTGACGATGCGATATACAAAATGAATCCACCTTTAAGAGCGAAAGAAGATAGAGATGCTTTAATCGAAGGTTTAATAGATGGAACAATTGATTGCATCGCAACAGATCATGCACCACATGCTAAAGAAGAAAAAGAAGTGTCAATGATTGATGCACCATTCGGAATAGTAGGAAGCGAAACAGCATTCCAATTATTATATACGCACTTTGTGAAAACAGGTAAATTTACATTAGAACAACTTGTTGCATTTTTAACAACGAAGCCAAGTGAAACATTTAACTTACCTTATGGTCGATTAGAAGAAGGAAGCTACGCTGACTTAACTATTATAGACTTGGAAACAGAAAGACCGATACGAGCAGAAGAGTTTGCTTCTAAGAGTACAAACACACCATTTATAGGAGAAGTCGTTTCAGGATATCCAATTCTAACAATTTGTGATGGAGAAATTGTCTTCAAGGAGGAAGTATAAGATGAAAAATAAAAGATACTTAGTATTAGAAGATGGTACAACATATAAAGGTTATGCATTAGGTTCAGATGATTTAACAGTTGGAGAAATTGTTTTTAATACAGCAATGACAGGTTATCAAGAAACCATTTCAGACCCATCTTATACTGGACAAATTATTACATTTACTTACCCGCTTATTGGTAACTACGGGATAAACAGAGATGACTTTGAATCATTAACACCAACTTTAAATGGTGTTGTTGTGAGAGAAGCTTGTGATTACCCAAGTAACTTTAGATCAAGTAAGTCTTTAGATGAAACGTTAAAATTTTATCATATACCAGGTATTTCAGGTGTTGATACAAGAAGTTTAACACGTAAAATTAGAAAATTCGGTGTCCTTAAAGCTGGATTTACTGATAATGTTGATGAAATAGAAAGTCTTGTTCAGCGCTTAAATACTGAATCGTTAAGAACGGACGAAGTTGAACAAGTTTCATCAGTTAGACCATACATTTCAACAGGTGATGGCTATAAAGTTGTATTAATTGATTACGGTAAAAAAGAAAATATCGTGAGAGAACTTAATAGAAGAGGCTGTGATGTAACAGTCGTACCATATCAAACATCATTTGAAGAAATACTAAATATCTCACCAGATGGCATAATGGTTTCAAATGGACCAGGGAATCCTGAAAGTGTGCAAGAAACCATTCAAACAATTAAACAACTAGTCGGCAAAATACCATTCTTCGGCATTTGTTTAGGACATCAATTGTTCGCATTATCTCAAGGTGCAACATCTTATAAGATGAAATTTGGTCATAGAGGTGCCAATCATCCAGTACAAAATCTACAAACTGGAAAAGTAGATTTAACAAGTCAAAACCATGGTTATGCAATTGATGAAGCGTCTATTGCACAAACTGATTTAGAAGTGACGCATATCGCATTAAATGATAAATCAATTGAAGGATTAAGACATAAAAAATATCCAGCATTTTCAGTACAATATCATCCAGAAGCATCACCTGGACCGCACGACTCAAACTATTTATTCGATGAATTTATTGAAATAATTAAATTACATAAAGCGAAGGAGCGTACAATCAATGCCTAAACAAACTGATATAAAATCCATCTTAGTAATTGGTTCTGGCCCAATCATTATAGGTCAAGCTGCAGAATTTGATTATGCAGGCACTCAAGCATGCTTAGCATTAAAAGAAGAAGGTTATCGTGTAATACTCGTAAACTCTAATCCAGCAACAATTATGACGGACACTGAAATAGCAGATACAGTATATATTGAACCTTTAACTTTAGACTTTGTGAGTCGCATTATTCGTAAAGAACAACCAGACGCATTGTTACCAACTTTAGGTGGACAAACTGGTTTGAACATGGCAATTGAATTACACGAAAATGGTGTATTAGAAGAAAATAACGTACGTTTATTAGGTACACAACTATCTTCAATCGAACAAGCTGAAGATAGAGATTTATTCCGTACACTTATGAATGAATTAAATGAACCAGTACCTGAAAGTGATATCGTGAATGATATTGAAGGGGCTTTAAATTTCGCGAACGAAATTGGCTACCCGCTAATCGTGCGACCTGCGTTTACGATGGGTGGTACTGGTGGCGGAATTTGTCACGATGAAAAAGAACTAAGAGAAGTTGTTCAAAATGGCTTGAAATACAGCCCGGTAACACAATGTTTATTAGAAAAATCCATCGCAGGTTACAAAGAAATTGAATACGAAGTGATGAGAGATAAAAATGATAATGCCATTGTAGTTTGTAACATGGAGAACATCGATCCAGTTGGCATTCATACAGGTGACTCAATCGTAGTTGCACCAAGTCAAACATTATCAGACGTAGAATATCAAATGTTAAGAGATGTATCTCTCAAAATTATTCGTGCTTTAAAAATTGAAGGCGGATGTAACGTACAATTAGCACTTGATCCAAAATCACTCGATTACTACATAATAGAAGTTAATCCTCGTGTATCAAGGTCGTCAGCATTAGCTTCAAAAGCAACAGGTTATCCAATTGCGAAGTTAGCTGCCAAAATAGCAATCGGTATGACTTTAGATGAAATGTTAAATCCTGTAACAGGTACATCATATGCAGCATTTGAACCAGCACTAGACTATGTTGTTTCTAAAATACCAAGATTTCCTTTTGATAAATTCGAAAAAGGCGAACGTCATCTCGGTACACAAATGAAAGCAACTGGGGAAGTCATGGCAATAGGTAGAACGTATGAAGAATCATTATTAAAAGCGATTCGTTCATTAGAATATGGTGTGCATCATTTAGGTTTACCAAATGGCGATGAATTTGAATTAGATTTTATTGAAGAGAGAATTAAAGCACAAGATGATGAAAGATTATTCTTTATTGGCGAAGCAATTAGACGTGGTACATCACTTGAAAGAATACATGAATTAACTCAAATTGATTATTTCTTCTTGAATAAATTCAAACACATCATCGATATTGAACACGATTTAAAAGAGAAAAAAAGCGATTTAGACGCATTATTATGGGCGAAACAATACGGCTTTAGTGATAAAGTCATTGCACATAGATGGGAACAATCAGAGCGAGACATATATGATTTAAGACAAGAACATGGTATTAACCCAGTTTACAAAACAGTAGATACATGTGCGGCAGAATTCGAATCAGAAACACCATATTTCTACGGTACTTATGAAGAAGAAAATGAATCTATAGTCACTGAAAAAGAAAAAATCATCGTATTAGGATCAGGTCCAATTAGAATTGGACAAGGTGTGGAATTTGATTATGCTACTGTACATGCTGTATGGGCTATTCAAGAAGCGGGTTATGAAGCAATTATTATTAACAACAACCCTGAAACAGTTTCAACAGACTTCTCGATATCTGACAAGTTATACTTTGAGCCACTGACTGAAGAAGATGTGATGAGTATCATTAATCACGAACAACCTAAAGGCGTAGTCGTTCAATTTGGTGGGCAAACAGCAATCAATTTAGCAGATAAAATTGCACAAAAAGGTATTCAAATATTAGGTACGACGCTTGAAAATCTTAACAGAGCTGAAGATAGAAAAGAATTTGAAGCTTTATTACAAAAAATTGATGTACCACAACCATTAGGTAAAACAGCGACTTCAGTTCAAGAAGCGATAGATAACGCAAATGAAATTGGTTATCCGGTTGTTGTAAGACCTTCATATGTACTAGGTGGAAGAGCGATGGAAATTGTATATGCTGAACCTGAATTGAGAAATTATATGGAACAAGCAGTTAAAGCAAGCCCAGAGCATCCAGTACTGATTGACCGTTATTTAACAGGTAAAGAAATTGAAGTAGACGCAATTTCAGATGGTGAAACTGTTGTCATCCCAGGTATTATGGAACATATTGAAAGAGCGGGTGTCCATTCAGGTGATTCAATTGCCGTATATCCACCTCAAACGTTAACGGATGCAGAAATTGATTTACTAGTTGATTACACAACGAAATTGGCAAAAGGCTTAAACATAGTAGGACTTATCAATATTCAGTTTGTGCTTTCTAAAGGAGAAGTATTTGTACTGGAAGTTAATCCAAGAGCAAGTCGTACAGTACCATTCTTAAGTAAAATTACTGAAATTCCAATGGCTAAGATTGCTACTAAAGCAATTGCAGGCATCACGTTGAAAGAACAAGGATATGAAAGTGGATTAGCACCATATAAAGAAGGTGTATATGTTAAAGCACCAGTATTCAGCTTTAATAAACTTAAAAATGTTGATATCACATTAGGACCTGAAATGAAATCGACAGGTGAAGTAATGGGTAAAGACAGTACTTTAGAAAAAGCATTATATAAAGGTTTAACAGCAAGTGGTTTAAAAGTACAAGATCAAGGTACAGCATTATTTACTGTAAGTGATAAAGATAAAGCAGAAGCATTAACAATCGCTAAGAGATTTCATGAGATTGGTTATAGAATTTTTGCAACTGAAGGTACTGCACAATACTTTAAAGAACATGACATCCCAGTGTATACGGTTGGTAAAATAGGCGGCGAACATGACTTGCTATCTGTAATACAAAAAGGTGAAGTACAACTTGTGGTCAACACAATGACAAAAGGTAAAGTATACGAAAGAGACGGATTCCAAATTAGACGTGAATCAGTAGAAAATGGTATACCATGTTTAACATCACTCGATACGGCAAATGCTTTAGCAGATGTAGTGGAAAGTATGACATTTAGAACTGAACAAATGTAGTGGGGGGATTATAATGTCCGAGATAATGACAGTTGTATCAAATAATCAAATAGCAGATGCTATTTTTGAATTAAAAGTACGTGGAAATCTTACGAAAATTATGAAAAAACCTGGACAGTTTGTTCATATTAAAGCTGGTACAGGAACTGAACATATGTTGAGAAGACCAATTTCAATTTGTGAAGTGAACCGTGAAGAAGAAACATTTACAATGCTTTTTAGAAGAGAAGGACACGGTACAGAATTGATTTCACAATTAAAACAAGGCGATCCAATTGATGTGATTGCACCTTTAGGGAACGGATTCCCAGTTGATGAAGCGCAAAATACTGCCTTACTAGTCGGAGGTGGTATTGGCGTGCCACCTATGTATGAATTGTCTAAACAGCTCAATGCTAGAGGTATAAAGACAATTCACGTATTAGGTTTTCAAAGTGCTAAAGATGCATTTTATATAGACGAATTTAGTGCGCTAGGTGATACGTATGTTGCAACTGCAGATGGAACGCTTGGTACTAAAGGATTTGTTACAACTGTTATTGAAAATTTAGACACACCCTTCGATATTTTTTACAGCTGTGGACCAAAAGCAATGTTGAAAGCTTTAACACTTCAATTAAGTGATGTGAAAGGTTATATTTCACTCGAGGAACGTATGGGTTGTGGCATCGGTGCTTGCTATGCATGTGTTTGCCATACTGATAATGAAGCGGGTTATGTCAAAGTTTGTACAGACGGTCCCGTATTTGAAAAAGGAGCTGTCATCATATGAGTCGATTAAATATTTCGCTACCAGGATTAAATTTGAAAAATCCAATCATGCCAGCAAGTGGATGCTTTGCTTTCGGACAAGAATTCAGTCAGTTTTATGATTTATCAGAACTTGGCGCAATCATGATTAAAGCGGCAACTCAATTTGCAAGATACGGTAATGAAGCGCCACGTGTGGCTGAAACTGCAAGTGGTATGATTAATGCGATTGGCCTTCAAAATCCAGGTGTTCACCATATTATGGAACACGAATTGAAATACCTTGAACAATATGATGTACCCATTATTGCTAATGTAGCAGGTTCTACTGAAGAAGAATATGTTTACGTAGCCAAACATATCTCACAAGCATCAAACGTTCATGCACTAGAATTGAATATTTCATGTCCAAATGTTAAAGAAGGTGGAATTCAATTCGGTACTGTACCTGAAGTGGCTAAAGAACTGACGAGAAAAGTAAAAGCTGTTTCAGAAGTACCAGTGTATGTAAAGTTATCTCCTAATGTAACAAACATTGTAGAAATGGCGAAAGCTATTGCAGAATACGCTGATGGTATTACGATGATCAACACTTTAGTAGGATTAAGAATCGATGCGAAGACTGGAAAACCAATCATAAGCAATGTTATAGGCGGACTAAGTGGTCCAGCAATCAAGCCAGTTGCATTAAGAATGGTATATGAAGTCAGTCAGCATGTTGATATTCCAATTATCGCAATGGGTGGCGTGAGAACGGCTCAAGATGTCATTGATTATATTTCAGTTGGTGCTGATGCAGTAGCAGTTGGAACAGCAAACTTTGAAAATCCAACAGTATGTAAAGATATTATTGATGAATTACCTACATTACTCGACAAATTAGGTATTGAACATATTACAGAACTTAAAGGTAGAACTTATAACCAACAAGGAGTTGTCAAATAACATGAAGAATACACCGATAATTGCATTAGACTTTGCAACTCTAGATGAAGTTAATCAATTTTTAGATTTATTTAATGAACCCCTATTTGTAAAAGTAGGTATGGAACTTTATTTGCAAAATGGTCCTGATACATTCAATCGAATTAAACAAAGAGGTCATGATATCTTTTTAGATTTAAAGTTACATGACATTCCAAACACTGTTAAAGGCGCATTAAAAGGATTAGGTAAACTCAATATCGACTTAATTAATGTGCATGCAGCAGGTGGTAAAAACATGATGGCTGCTGGACTTGAAGGCTTACGTGAGACAAATCCTAATGCTAAGTTAATAGCTGTAACTCAGTTAACTTCTACTACAGAACAACAAATGAAAGATGAACAAAATATTCAATCATCCATCAATGAATCAGTCGTGCACTATGCAAAAATGGCACATGAAGCAGGACTTGATGGTGTCGTTTGTTCACCATTAGAATCTACTTTAATTCAAGACCATATCGGTGAAGGATTCTTGAAAGTGACACCAGGTATACGTTTAGAATCTGATAAGACACATGATCAACAACGTGTGACAACGCCAGAAGATGCTAAAAAATTAGGCTCAACACATATAGTAGTAGGTCGTTCAATTACGCAACATGAAGATCCAGTAGCAAGATATCACGAAATATTACAAAGATGGGAAGGATAATTCATATGACTCAAAATATTGCACAATCATTATTAGAAATTAAAGCTGTAACACTTTCACCTGAGGACCCATATACATGGAGTTCAGGCATAAAATCACCGATTTATTGTGATAATAGAGTGACATTAGCATATCCTGAAATTAGAGAAAATATTTATCAAGGTTTAATTCAATTAATTAAAGAACATGCTCAAGATGTTGAAATTATTTCTGGTACGGCAACAGCAGGTATTCCACATGCAGCATTTGTTGCTGATCAACTAAAATTACCGATGAGCTATGTGAGATCTAAAAGTAAAGGTCATGGTAAAGGCAATCAAATCGAAGGTGCTTTAAGCAAAGGGAAAAAAGTAGTTGTAATTGAAGATTTAATTTCAACAGGTGGTTCATCAATTAATGCTGTGGAAGCTTTAATTGAAGATGGCGCGGAAGTATTAGGGGTATTTGCAATCTTTACATATGGTATTAACAAAGCAGAAGAAGCTTTCAAAGAAATCAATGTTCCATTCTATACTTTGTCTAATTATGATGAACTGATTTCAGTAGCTGAAAAAGAAGGTTATATCGAAAACAAAGATATAAAAACTTTAAAAGCATGGAAAGATACTTTATAATAAAGTCAAGATAAGGGGGGTCTTTATGGAAAGCCAACATAAATTATCTGCAGCCGAAGAACAAGAGCAGATAAAAAAATGGGGACATATTAATGATTTTCTTAAAAAAGATTCTAATGCGAAACCTGACTTTAATCACTATGAAGTAAGAGACGAAAATATGTACGAACGTACAGGTTATTCAAATAACACAAACGTGAATAGACAGAGAAGATATGATTTAGGCGACAAAAATATATTCAAAAGTATCAAAAAAGAATTAGAAACAAAAGGATTCTTTGATGATCAACATGAAGAAAAGTAAAAAACTGCTGAAAAATTGATATTCAATTTTTCAGCAGTTTTTTATATATAACCATGAATATTCAGAAAATTGTATGAATTGCAGAAAACCTTTGTTAAAATGTAAACGTATACACTTTTAAAGGGGGCGAAAATTATGAATAAACATGACAATAAGTTGACGAATCAACTTTGGAAAGAAAGTGGACGTACGAAAGAAATGTTAAAATTCTTTTCTGCGGATGCAATGAAAAATCAAAATAAGCCAGATCCTGAATTAAAAGCTTACAATACTGCACAATTAATCGGGTTAATACTAGGGCCATTACTATTTTTAGTTGTGTTATTATTTTTTAAAGCAGATGGATTAAGTCAAAATGGTGTCTACGTTATGGCAGCTACTTTATGGATTGCTGTATGGTGGATTACTGAAGCGATTCCTATTCCAGCAACAAGCTTAATGCCTTTATTCCTTTTTCCTTTAGGCGGAATTATGGATAGCGCGACCGTTTCAAGTGCATATGGAGATGATATTGTATTCCTATTCTTAGGAGGTTTCATTATTGCTATTGCGATGGAAAGATGGAATTTACATACAAGAATTGCACTCGTCATTATTAAAAGTATTGGTACGAGTACAGGTAGAATTTTATTAGGATTTATGATTGCAACGGGTGCTTTATCGATGTTTGTTTCAAACACAGCAGCCGTAATGATCATGATTCCAATCGGTATGGCAATTATTAAAGAAGCGAATGAATTAACAGCTGAAGGCAATGACAATCACAATTTATCACAATTTGAAAAATCACTCGTACTTGGTATCGGTTATGCAGGTACAATCGGAGGATTGGGAACTTTAATTGGGACACCGCCACTAATTATTTTGAAAGGTCAATACGAGAAGATTTTCGGAGAAGAAATTGGATTTGGTCAATGGATGGTTATGGGTGTGCCAACAGTCATTATCTTACTTGCAATAACTTGGGCATATTTAAATTATGTAAAGTTTAAACATGATATGAAAGAACTCCCAGGTGGAAGAGCGATCATTACGAGAGAATTAGATGCTTTAGGTAAGACGAGCTATGAAGAAAAAGTTGTATTTACGCTATTCTGTTTAGCAGCATTTTTGTGGGTATCAAGAGAATTCTTATTAACACAATTACCTTTCACAGAATTAGTTAAAGATGGGACCATTTCAATGTTCGTAGCAGTCATTCTGTTCTTAATTCCGGCAAGACGTAAATTTGCTAGAATACTTGATTGGTCAATTGCTAAAGATTTACCGTGGGGGATTTTATTACTATTCGGTGGTGGTTTAGCAGTAGCTTCTGCCATCACAGAAAGTGGATTAGATAAATGGATGGGTAAACAAATTTCAGGATTAGATGGTGTGAATGTTATTTTAATCATCGGAATTGTCACGATGTTTGTATTATTCTTAACTGAAATTACATCTAATACTGCAACAGCTACAATGATTTTACCAATTTTAGCTACAATTGCAGTTGGTATTCATGTTCATCCACTAGCATTAATGATTCCGGCAGCAATGGCTGCAAACTGTGCATTTATGTTACCAGTTGGTACTCCACCAAATGCGATTGTATTTGGTACAGACAAAGTAACCATTCGAGAAATGGCGACAGCCGGATTTTGGTTAAACTTAATCAGCTGTGTAATTATCGTCGGATTTGTATGGTTCATGGTTCCATGGTTATTTGGAATAGATTTAGTAGCAAGTAAATAATTGAAATATAATAAAAAAGAAATGCTTGGACATTGTTCCAAGCATTTCTTTATGTAGTATTTTAATCCATAAATAGTTTAATAAATATATATCCGATAATGATGATGGCTAACATAATAACGATCGGTAACAATAATGAAAGTGACATAAAATCTCTCCTTTGTCTTTAAAGCTTAATAAGATTATACTAAATAATATACGATTTAAAAAATGATTAAAATCTGTTGATGGAGTGTTTATTCAATGATACCAAAAATTACGACATTTTTAATGTTTAACGGTGAAGCTGAAGAAGCGATTAATTTTTATACGTCTATTTTTAAAGATAGTGAAATATTGACATTAGTTAAGTATGGTGAAGAAGGACCTGGTGAACCTGGGACTGTTCAACATTCTATATTTAAAATAAATGGACAAATATTTATGGGAATCGATCAAACAAATGGTTAGTCCTGTTACTACATATTAGATATTAAAGTTTACTTTCATTGAATCATTATATATGCGTATGTCTTTAATCAGTATGTGTAGCGTGTTCTTTAATGCCTCACGGTCATCTACCCAGTCGATATCTTTGAAATTACTTAGGTGTTTTAACACAACTTCTTTATTAACATCCACTTTATAATCACACATCGTTTTTTCAATAAGACGTTTTTCATCTTCTAATTCTTTATGCTTAACATCTAATGTCTTTTTATCAATATTGCTATCAATGTATAAATTCATCAACTTTTCAATCTTAGCGTCAATATCCTTAATTTGTTTTTCGTATATGATATGGTCGTCATTTTTCGATTCGTAATCACGTATAATCTTCGTTGAATCTAAATTCATCACTTCACTAATCACTTTATCCTCAACTAATTGTGCAGTGTGATAGACTGATTCACATTCAAGACTGAAGTTGCTATCAACGTGTTTTTTTCTACGTTTAATTTCTTTAGAGTAACAGCAATAATACGTGTAGTAAGTTCCGTCTTTTTTCTTAGATCCCGTCTTACCAATCATATTCTCGCCACAATATCCACACTTCAAAAGTTTAGGTAATAGGTAACGTGTGATGCTCATATCCCTATTAACCGTCCTAGTTCGTCTTAACTTCTGTACGGTATTAAATGTATGTTCATCAATGATAGGCTCGTGTATGCCTTTATACGTTTCCCCGTTGTAATCTATCATGCCAATATACACTGGGTTTTTGAGTAGCTTACTAATGTTGCTAGGCTCTTTGATAATACCTGGCATTTCCTTGCTCAACTTTTTATATATATTGAAGTAGCCTTCGCCTTCTACATACAACTGAAACATACGTCTGACGAACAATGCTTCATATTCGTTAATAACAAGTTTACCGTCTTTATAATCATATCCCGCCACCTTACCTGAGCCACCACCAGCACCATGCCATAAGCCTTTTTTAAGTCTTTGTTCTCTACCCATTATCATACGTTCTTTGATATTCTCGCGCTCTAATTGAGCAAATACAGATAGCATACCGACCATCGCTCGACCAAATGGGGTAGACGTATCAAACGATTCCGATAAACTAATAAGTGGCACGTCATTTTTCAAAAACTTTTCTTCGATAAGGTACAGTGTATCTTTTTGTGATCTACTCAACCTATCCAACTTGTAAATCAATATATTAGATATTTTACCCTGTTCAACTTCTTTGATTAATAACTCAAGCGCTGGTCTTTTGGTATTAGACCCACTATAACCAGCGTCAGTAAATACTTTGATATTACCGAACCCTTTAGCCTTAGCATACGCTCGTAGCTTATCCTCTTGACCTGTGATGCTATATCCAGTAGTAGCCTGTTCTTGCGTAGATACTCTTAAATACAATGCGGTTTTCAAGTTTATTCCTCCTTAATTGCTATTCTGGTACTGTTAAGGCATCACGTTCTTGTTGTACTCTACTTTGATAGTCATTAAATGACTCTCCAGTAGGGGAAGTCATACCTGGACCACCACCAACACCATTCTGATGTTTACCTTGTTCTAATTCTTGTGTGAATTGTTGTGCTTGTTTATATTGCTCATATTCTGGATTGCCTACTTGTGATTCATCGTGCGTTGTCGTTTTAGTACGATCATATTCTTCTTTGTTTATACCTTCTTGCTTACTAGAAGATTGGTTGTTACTATCAGCGTTTTGTTTTGGACTTGTCTGTTCATTACTAACCACTTCTTGATTAGGTTCGATAGAGTTTTGTTCATCTTCGTTTACTGTAACATTGTCTTGAGTTTCATCTGTTACTTGTTCTTTGTCTGCTTTGTTATCCTCTGACTTGTCTTTCTTATCAGTTTTTTCTTTACTTGCTACTTTTTTCTTATCCTCTTTAAATGTTGTTATTTTGTCTCCGTTTAATACCTTTTCAATAGTTTTAGTGTATTTATCAAATGTTTTCTTTTTAATTTCACCATTCATCTGTATCAATACTTTATCTTTGGCGTATGTGTGTGAATACAACATTGCGCTTTCTTCACTCATTTTGTCGTAATACTCTTTCATTTCTTTCAAATCTTTTTCATTATCGTAAACAAAAACTCTACCGTTTTTATCATCTTCTACATTAAAAACTCTAGCATCTTTAGTTTTATATGGTCCTATGCCAAAATCTTCATGCGTCATTTTCTTTTCATTTTTTACAGATAAACCAGCCTTTTCAAACCCTTTAATCAAATCCTTGCTTTCTACTTTTTGACCACATGCACCTAATACTAATAACGTTGCAAATAATAATACGATTAACTTTTTCATTTCTTTTCCCCATTTCAATTTTATTTTTATATTAAGCACCGCCGAAACGGTGCGAATAACTATTTGTTTTGTGATTTCAAAAACTTCACATATTCTAATACTTTTTGCATTTCGTCTTCATTTAGATCGTCAACTTCCCCATCAAGATGTGCAGCGATTGTTGTGGGTTTGTAAGTTTCTTCGTTGCCTTTACTTAAATCTTTATTCATCAAATCATCTATATTAACATTAAACAAATTAGCAATATCAGATAAAACTTTTAATTTAGGAGTATATTTGCCTTTTTCCCATTCACTAATACTAGATGCACTTTTTCTGCCTAATTTATGTGCTAGATCAATTTGTTCCATATTGTGTTTATGACGCAAATATTTTAGATTCTCACTGAACATTTTCATCACTCCTAAATAGTTTATACCTATATTATACACGAAAACATGAAAAAGAAAACAGATTTACCGAAAAAATATTTCGGAAAAAATGATTTAAAACTCTTGACTTCGGAAAATCCGTAGTGTAAAGTAGTAATCAAGACGAGCGAGGTGATACAAAAATGGATAAGGAAACTGTTTTAACTTTAAGACAATGGAGAGCATTAAGAGGTTACAGCCAAAGAGAATTATCAGAAATGACGGGCGTTAACGAACGTACAATTATAAACTACGAAAGAGACGTAACTAATTTACACAATGCTAAATATTCCACAGTTGAAAAGTTAGCAATTGCTTTAGATGTGAAAGTAGCAAATATTTTTTTAGGTTCCACTTCGGAAAAACCGAATTATATTAACAAATAAGTTAAGGAGGAAACGATATGAAAGAGTTACAAGTATTCCAAAGTTCTCAATTTGGAAATTTAGAAATATTAACTATCGAAGGAAAAGAATGGTTTCCAGCAACTGATGTGGCTAAGAAGTTAGGTTACTCAAATCCACATAAAGCAATTAGAGACCACACAAAAGACAAGGGGGTAACGATTCGTTCAGTCATCGATTCTCTAGGACGTAATCAAGATAAAAAGTTTATTGACGAAGGAAATTTATACAGACTAATTACTAAATCAAAATTACCACAAGCAGAACAATTTGAAGAATGGGTGTTTGATGAGGTCTTACCAGCAATACGAAAACACGGTATATATGCAACTAACAATGTCATTGAACAAACAATTCAAGACCCAGATTACATTATCACAGTATTGACTGAATTTAAGAAAGAGAAAGAACAAAGAATGTTACTTCAACAACAAGTAGGCGAATTGAAACCTAAAGCTGACTATTATGACCAAATACTTAAAAGTACAAAACTTATTACTGTAAATGCAATAGCTAAAGATTATGGTATGTCGGCTCAAGCTTTAAATAAAATCTTACATGATCTAAAAGTTCAATTCAAACAGTCTGGACAGTGGTTATTGTATGCGAAGTATCACGATAAAGGTTATACACATTCTGAACCACATAGATATGTGAAGAAAGATGGTACAGAGGATTTTAGTTTGCATACAAAATGGACGCAAAAAGGTCGTATTTTCCTGTATTACTTACTGAAAGAAAATGGCATATTACCAAAGATTGAAAAAAATTAAATATAAGGAGTGATTACCATGAAAGATTACAAAGTCGAATGTTTTCGCAAAGACGGCACACCGTTTGAAACAAAAGGTTTTGTCGTAACGGATAAAGAAATCATCGAGCAAGTGTTACTAATCTGGAATACAAGGAGGGATAAGAAATGACAGCAACTTGGAACATATTAAAATACCCGATGCTTACATTGTTGGTAGTAGTCGAGTTCTTTATCATAGCGAGTTTCTCGGTTAGTCCTATCGAACATTCTTTACTGATGTGGTTAGTAACAGGCGTAGCGTTTGCAATGTATGACGAGAGCGTGAAAGAGGACGAAAAAAAGAACCATAGCGCCAACTAAGGTTCGAAGAAATAAAAAAATATACAACTAAACAATACAACTAAACAAGGAGTGTGACAAGCATGCATAATACGCATCCTTTAAATATTTTGCATCAAATTGATATCGAAGTATTCCAACATCTTCATGAACATGGAATTACATTCGATTTCAAAGTCGAAAATTATTTCAGCGATATGACATTGAAATATAGTATCGATTTTCTAAATGGAACAGAAAGAGGTCAAGTCATGCTCGATAAAGAAGGCAAAAAGCAATTTATCAGTCGTATGAACTATTGCTTTATGTTAGAACCCGAGAGGTATGACAGACCGAGAAATACATTAATCATGCAGGAGGGAAAACATGTCTACTTTATTTAATCTATCTGATCAATACAAGCAAGTGTTAGAACTTATACAAGACAGTGAGGATGACAAAGCGTTAAAAGACACATTAGATTCAATTAACGATGCCATAGAAGATAAAGCGGATGGCTATTATGTAGTTGTTAAAACGTTAGAGTCAGAGAATGAAGCAATTGATCGCGAAGTAAAAAGATTACAAGAACGTAAGAAAAAGAATAATAACGGTATAGAACGCTTAAAAAATACTTTATTAGAGGCAATGGAATTTACAGGTAAAACTAAATTCAAAACTGAATTACACAACTACAGCATTAGAAATAACGCACCATCATTACAAATTAATGATGATACTAAAATACCTAAACAGTTTTATGTTGAACAAAAACCAAAATTAGATAAACGAGAATTACTTAAATTCGTAAAAGATAATGGCGAATTTGAGGGAGTAGAACTAAAACGCAGTAAGTCATTGGGGGTTAGATAAGTATGCCACTAGATATTATAAGTGCAAACGAAATCACTGAACCTAGCCACACGTTTTTAATATATGCCAATCCTGGTATGGGAAAAACAACTGCTTTGAAATTTATTCCAGGTAAAAAGTTAGTTATTGATGTTGATAAATCTTCGTCAGTTTTAGAAGGAGAAGAAAATATCGGTATCGCTAAGGTAGACACATACAATGCGTGGGAAGATTGGATGAACAAAGTAAAAACATTATTAACCGAACCTGAGACGCATAAAGATTATGACGTGATCGTTATTGATAATATTTCAGAACTGTTTAGAGCGACACTTACCAATTTAGGTCGTATGGGTAATAACAATCGCGTACCTTCACAAGCTGATTATCAACGTGTTGATTTTACGATATTAGATAGTTTAAGAGCATTACAAAACTTGAACAAAACACTCGTATTTACTGCATGGGAAACGACTGATAATTACCAACATGAAAGTGGTCAAACATTTACACGTAGTATGCCAGACATTAGACCAAAAATTTTAAATAACTTTTTAGGACTATGCGATGTAGTCGGACAATTAGTAATTATAACTGATGCCGAAGGAAATGAAAAGCGTGGCTTTATTCTACAACCTAACAATAGTATTTATGCAAAAAACAGATTAAGTAATGCTAAAGGCTGCAAAGTTGAAGAACTGTTTAAAAGTACAGTTGGTGATGCTGATTGACCTTTCAATTACATGACTATCAAACAGAAATTGTGGATAAAGCTAGAAATAAAATCGCAGAAGGTAATAAAGGTGTACTCATACAGAGTCCACCTGGTAGCGGGAAGTCGGTCATTATCGCAGACATTATCAAAAAGGCGAGTTTACGTAAGAACAAAGTATTGTTTCTAGTACACAGAAAAGAGTTAGCTGACCAAATTACAGACACATTAAAATTTCATGGTACAGACATGAATGAAGTAAACGTCATGACTGTAGGTAAAGCAAAAAACAGGTTAGATCAGTTACCAATACCAAAGATAATCGTAACAGACGAATCACATCACAGTAGAGCGAGTACTTACCAAGCAATTTACGATTACTTTCCACAATCAATTTTACTAGGGTTTACAGCTACTCCGTGGAGAATGAATGGTTCAGGTTTTACAGATTTATATGATGATGCCATTTTTGGTAAATCAGTTAAATGGCTAATAGATAATGAAAAACTAGCACCATTCAGATATCTAAGTGTGAAGTTATTGAATGAAAGTAACTTAAAAAAACAACGTGGTGAGTATACGAGTAAATCGATAGACGAATCGTTTGAGAAAGGTATATACGGTGATGTTGTTGAGAACTATATCAAACATGCCAATGGTCAAAAAGCTATCTTGTATGCGCATAAGGTGGACGCTAGTAAAGAGTTTGCAGATACCTTTAATGAAAACGGGATAAACGCAGTTCATGCAGACGCTAAAACACCTAAAGTTGAACGAGATAAATTAATGAAAGATTTTAAAGAAGGCAAAATTCAAGTTCTATGTAACGTAGATCTCATTTCGGAAGGTTTTGATGTACCAGATTGCACATGCGTTATACAGGCTAGACCTACATCATCTTTAGTTTTATACATGCAGCAAGCAATGAGGTCAATGAGATATCAACCTAACAAAGTAGCAACTATTATCGACCACGTAGGTAACTACACTAGGCACGGTTTACCTGACCAAGAACATGATTGGGAGAAGTATTTCAAAGGTGGATATAAGAAGAAAAAGAATAACAGTAATATAAGCGGTCCGAACATAAAGGATTGTGATGTGTGTTTTTCGGTATTCGAGGTGACACCAACAACTAAATCATGTCCGTTCTGTGGTCATGAAATCGAGAAGAAAGAAAATGAACTACAAAAGATTGACGCAGAATTAGAAGAAATAACAAGTTTCAAAATTGATTACACATTAGTCAATTATAGCCAAAAAGAACAATCAGAATTAGAAACGCTAGAAGATTATTATTTATTCGCTAAAGCTAAGAATTTTAAAGAATCATGGATTAAATTTGCTAATCCTCAATTTAAAAATATGAGCTGGCCACAGTTCTATGCAGAACTTAAACCACTTAAACAAAAATACAATTATTAAAGGAGAAATTAATTATGACATTATTTACAACTAACTATACAGACGTACAAGAAGGTGGTAGCTATTCACCACTACCAACTGGAGAATACGAAATGATTATTGCGAAAGTATCAGAAAAAGCTACACCAAATGGTAAGGAATCAATGCAATTCGATTTAATCGTAAGAAATGACTTGAAAGCAGTTAAAGGATTAGAAAATACAAACGCACAATATGCTGACAGACATGTATTCCACGATGAATGGAAACGTAATATGAAAGACGGATCATACAGATATGAACAAAACAATTTTATGTACTACTTAAAAGCTGCAGGTATTCCAGAAGGTACTGCAATCAACAGTTTAGAACAATTATTCCAACTATTAACGAACAAGCCAGTAAGAGTATATGTGAAGAAAGAAACGAACGTATATAAAGGTGAGGAACAAGAACAAAACAAAGTAGCACCATGGGGCTTTAAAGCTTCTGAGTATCAACAAGTAAATCACCAATTCAAAGAAAAGCAAGAGCAAGCACAACCACAAGCACAAAATATTCAACCTGCAGAGGAAATTGACTACGGATTCTAGGAGATGTTTATAAATGGTAAACAAACAATCATTTCCTGATGAATTAAAACAAATTAATAACTGGTGTGTGTGGAAGTATGAACAACGTGGAAATCGTAAACCTACTAAAGTACCATACAATGCTGAAACTGGGGAACGTGCTAAATCTAACGATTCCAGTACATGGTGTTCATTCGAAACTGCATACGGAAGTTATGTAAATAACAATGCTGATGGCATAGGGTTCTTTTTTAAAGAACCTTATGTAGGCATTGATTTAGATGATATCGAAGACGCAGTTCATAGATTTAAGAAGAATGATCACACAGATAACATTGTTTCAGAATTTTACGAAGCATTTAAAAGTTATACAGAATTAAGTCCATCTGGTACAGGCATACACATCATTGTTAAAGGTAAAATTCCTGGTGAAAGAAGACGTAAAGGCGATATTGAAATGTATGAGAATGGTCGTTTCTTCACAATGACAGGTAATTCATTAGGTAAATATTCAGAAGTAACAGAAGTATCACATCAAATATTTCAATCAATATATGATAAGTATTTAAAAACAAATGTTGTAAATTATCCAACAAAAACGAAAACAATTAATTTCCACACATTGAATGAATCGGAAATTATCAACGAAATATTAAATTCAAAACAATCTACTAAATTCCAAGACTTCATGCGCGGAGATTGGCATAAGTATTACTCATCACAATCAGAAGCAGACATGGGGTTTGCTAACTTATTAGCTTTCTGGTGTGCGAAAGATTATTCGCAAATGGATAGCATATTCAGACAATCAGGCATGTACCGTGAAAAATGGGACGCTAAGCGTAAAGATTCCACATACGGAGAACAAACACTGTTTAAAGCGATACATGAAACTGCTGACGTCTATACACCTAAAACAGAGGTAGAAGTTAAACCTTTAGAGTATGCACTAAACTTCATAGGAGAAACTAAAAAAGAAAAACCTAAAGAGTTTCCACCTAGAAGTTGGGACGATACAGGTAACGCTGACAGATTTATTGATAGATACGGTGATTTATACAAGTACAGTTATACGAAAAAGAATTTCTATGTATATGACGGTGCTAAGTGGAGAGAAGACACTGCAGGATCTATCAGAACATTAATTGATAAATTGGTCGAAGATTTAAAAAACGAAAAGTTAGTCGTACCCGATGACTTAAAAGGTGAAGAAGAAGAAAAAATACAATCAGAATTCGCAAAATTCAGAAAAAAGACAAGAGGTACAACAGCTAAAAAGAACATTGTTGATGAACTCAAACACAGAAGACCTATTCAACAAGACGAGTTCGATAAGGACGATATGCTACTCAACATCTTAGACGGATATTTAAATCTAACGAGTGGAGAGCATAAAAAACACGATATAAAGAAAATGTTTAGTTTACAAGCCAACACAGAGTATTCAGAGAAGATGGAACCAACTGTTTGGCTTTCTTTTTTAGATGATATTTTTGCAGGCGATAAAGACGTCATTAAATTTATTCAAAAAGCATTAGGTTATTCGCTCACAGGTAGTATCAGAGAGCAAGTAATGTTCATTCTACATGGTAAAGGTCGTAATGGTAAAAGTATCTTTGTAGAAACGATTTCAGAGATATTAGGGGACTATTCAAGCAACATCCAAGCTGATTCCTTAATGGTTAAACAAAACAAAGGTGCTGCAAACTCAGATATTGCACGATTGAATAACGTCAGATTTGTCACATCTTCTGAACCTAATGAAGGTTTTAGATTCGATGAAGGGTTAGTTAAGCAATTAACTGGTGGAGATAAAATCACTGCTCGATTTTTATATGGTACAGAGTTTGAATATACACCTAACTTCAAAATATGGATAAGTACAAACCACAAACCAATTATCAGAGGTACTGACGACGGTATTTGGAGAAGATTAATGCTTATCCCATTCGATGTAAAAATTCCAGATCATAAAGTTGATAAGGACTTGAAATATAAATTGTTGAGAGAGAGTCCTGCAATACTTAATTGGATGGTAGAAGGTACGTATTTATGGATGAAAGAAGGCTTAACGATACCAGAGAAAATCGCAAATGCTAGTAAGGATTATCGTACAGAAATGGATGTACTCGAACACTTTATCGAAGATACATGCAGGAGAAATGAAAATTCAACTGCCAACGCTAAAGAGTTATTTGATGCCTATAAAAAATGGGCTGATGAGAGTGGAGAATACAAAATGAATAAAAATCAATTTGGTAAGAAAATGAAAGAAAAATTTGAAGCCAAACGAACAAAACATGGAATCGTTTATAAAGATTTAGAAATTATACAACATTTTCCAGGTATACAAGGTATTTTATAAAAGTGTAAAAAGTAACTGAAAAGGGTGTATACCTAAGCCTATTGGTGTATACCTGGTGTATACCTATAAAATTCTTCAAACCCTTGATATGACTGCTTTTATATACCTTTTTTATTATTGGTGTATACCTATTAAAAATAAAGTATATATAGAAAAAGTAGTAATTATATATAAAGAAAGAAGATAATTTTTAGTAGGTATACACCAGACGAAAAATAATGCTTGAAACACTGATAATAAAGGCTTTTTGGTCATATTTAGGTATACACCACAGGTATACACCCTTTGATTAAGGAGGAAATTGAATGGTAAGACAAATTTATTATTTAAGAAGAGAAAAATATAAAAGTTCACGAGAATGTGTGGATGATTTTTATGAAAAGAAACGTTGTGTATTGAAACCCAAAAGATTGACTGATTTTGAAAAAGGCATAACACGGTTGAGTGATTTATTTGAAATTAAATTAGCAGAACTATTCGAAGTAGATAGAGAAACTTTAATTCAAGATGATGGTATTGATTGGTTGGAATTAAGAAGAAAGTTTAAACATAAGCCATGACCAATCCAGAAACGATTATTCAAAATAATATCATTCTTGAATTAAACAAAAGAGGTCATAGATTGTGGAGAGCAAATGCTGGGCGTGTAAAAACTGAACAGGGTGCATGGATTAAATTATTACCTAAAGGTTTTCCAGATACGCTAGGTTTTCGAAATAGTGACGGTAAGTTTATCGCGATTGAAATCAAAACACAAAGTGGAAAGTTACGAGAAGAACAAAAACGGTTTAGAGATTTTGCAATCAATCAACCAATTATATATGGTGTCGCGCGAAGTATCGAGGACGCTATCGATATAGTTGAGAACGGAAAAGAGATGATCACATGAAGATACAAGTTAAAGCTAAGTATACAGCGATAGCAACAGTTGAAGTCGACGCTCATGACTGGGATAGCGCAGTTAACGAAGTAGGGAAACTTGAAAAAGATTATCCTTATGAATTTTTAGACACTCGAAATATAAAACTAGAAGAAGTTGAACCTATAAATATTGTGGAGGGTATGAGATATGGCAATTAAATATACAAAGTACGCACCAGTCATTTACTGGCATGAAAGTAAACCAAAGAAGAAAGTTAATTATAAGAAAGCAGAAAATAAACCAGTTAAGAGAGATATATATTACAACATATTATTCTATGAATACTTCAAGGGGTGGGAGTAATGGCTAGAAAAGAACGTGCAGGCAAGACAGTTTACTTGTACGAGCCACTGTACAACAAACTGACGCCGACAACTTATAAAGAGATAGCAAAGATGCTTAGTGTAGAGCATAGCACAGCGAAATCATACGGTGCTAAAGGGCTATATCATCATAAATTAGGTGCTTATATTCTTAAAGATAAACCGACTATAACAAAAAAGAGAGAGATGAATGAAAACATTGTTGTAGATGATGAAGTGTGGAAAGAAACCAAGATTAAAGGTTTGTTAGTAAGTAACTACGGAAGATTTAAAGGTATGAAACCAAATGGAAAGTATAGTTGGATATTAACTCAAAGACTTAATAAAAGTTATTACATTTATTATAACACCAAAATGTATAGTGCCAGATATTTGGTCTATGAAACTTTTATTGGAAAGATAAAGGACGGCAATAAGCTATATTTTAAAAATAAAAACGATAAATCTTTAAAACCAGAAAACTTAATACAAACTACATTCGTAGAGTATGCGAAGAAGATAAATTCAAAAACAAAAGGGAGACCAGTTGTATTTTTGAGTGAAGATGGAGAGTTGATAGATGAATATAGGAGTATAAGTCAGGCATCTAAAGAAAATTATGTTGATCGCAGAACGGTTGCCGATACGTGTAACAAGAAAATTAAAAAATCGTTGGCTATCGGTTACGCAAACGCATTTATGTGGGCAGATGAATATTATGAGAAAGAAGGTATATGCTAATGGAATTCAAAGCAGGCGATAGAGTGCATGTAACTAGATTAAATGGGGATAATGTAGAATTTTACGCGACATTAAAAGAAACGAGAACAGATGGTGTGTTTTGTTTAATTGATTGTACATATCATAGATACGAGACTGTACAAGTATATACACCAAAAACAAAAGATTTTGGTCCAGATAAAACAGATTACTACACATTATCAACAGACGAAAACAAAGGGTTGAGATGGTCTAACGGAAGTTCAGCAGAAGGTACACCTATTATGTGTGACGAAGAAGATACAGAAGAACCAGTTATTCAGCGCACGACAGACAACGTCAACCACCCATCACATTACAACTACGGTGACATTGAAGTGATTGATTACTGTGACCAAGTATGTAAACAATATCCGTCAGATTTAGCGCCATATGTTTTTAATGCTATTAAGTATTTAAGTAGGTCAGAATATAAAAATGGTAAAGAAGATGTAGCGAAAGCAAAATTTTATATACAACGACTGTTTGACAAATGGGATGATTCACATGAGTAAAGAAATATGGAAAGACATAAAAGGTTATGAGGGTTTATATTTAATCTCTAATAAAGGAAGAGTAAAAAGATTAGCTAGAGACAGGGTAATAGCAACTGGCGTAAATAAGCCCTTAAAGGAAAAAGAATTAAAAGTATTCAAAGGAAAAACCGGATATCTTCATGTCAACTTATATAAAAATGGTGAAATGAAACAATTCAAATTACACAGATTGATAATGTTAGCTTTTGTTGAAAAACCAAAGGGTAAAAATATAGTCAATCATATTGACGGAAATAAAACTAACAACACATTACGAAATTTGGAGTGGTGTACATTAAAAGAAAATTCTTCACATGCATATTTAACAGGTCTTGCAAGAGGTAAAAAAGGTAGTGAAAATCCACGAGCTAAACTAACTGAAGAGGAAGTCCTAAAAATTAGAAAAATGTATGCTACTAAAATGTACACTCAAAAAGAACTAAGTGATCTTTTTGGAATTAGTAGAAGACAAGTAGGAGATATAGTGAATAAAAAATGTTGGTCATGGCTAACGGAGGAAATTTCATAAATGAGAGCGCCAGAGAAGAATGGGTTAGAAGATATTAAGAAAGCACGTAAATGCTTAGACTTCGCTATTGAGAATTGGGAGTGAAGATATGGGACTACTTGATAAATACGAACTATACAATTCAGAAGGTAAAAAGATGTTTACAGTGATACCTGGTAAAGAAATCAATACTTTACTAGGTATGCCACATACGCCATTTGTAAATCAAGAACATAAATTAACTGATAGTGAGTTAAGACAATTCAAAGCAGCACACGATTTGAAGTTAGAAGAAGAGTTAGGAATGCAGTTAAGTATATTTGATTTTTAAGGAGGACTAAAACATGCCAACAATAAAAAAAGAGAAAACAATGATAGCGCGTGAGTTTATTAATTTTGGGCTTGAGAAAAATATTAAAAATTTGATTACACATGCTATAAGTGGGAAGTATCGGGAAAATGCAATAATTCATTTTAATAGCGACGGTATACCTATTGTGTCGGAAAATGTACGTACATACCATATGTACAAAGTAGAAATTGAAGAGCCTATCACAGAACGCACCAACTTAGACACACTAATTGAAGTTAGAGAAAGTGGTACTGTTCATATACATTACGATACTTCTATCAGAAAAGAAGAACGCGACAGTACAGTAGAATTCCACACGTTAATAGAAGGTAAGTTAGTTCTCATATGGGATAGAGAAGAAGGGTTGGTGGAGTAGATGGCTAAACCTTCTCGTGAAGAAGTAATTGATTGGGCAAAAAAGCAAAATTTAGATGTCGACAATTTTATCGATGAACTTGATCAATACAAAACAGCACATGACAAATTAACTGCTGGATTAAAAGAAGCAGTCGCAGAAAGCATTAAATATAAGCGTCAACG
>NZ_JAJNJI010000013.1:0-106296 GCF_022386165.1 Mammaliicoccus sp. P-M58 | reverse complement strand
AAAAGATTTCGTAGTCCCGCCCCGGCAAGGATGACTAGAGTTGAAAAAGCTTGGTACAAGCGCATTTTCAATTCAGTCATCTACTGCCAAGATACTACAAGAGACTGAGACATTACATTATGTCCCAGCCTCTTTTTTGAAAAGAGAGAAAGAACGGTGATGTGTGAGTTAGGGACAGAATTCTGAGAAATGTCCGTAAGAGAGCGCCCGCCTAATTACCAGAATTCAGAATAATGATAGTTAGCGGATTCTAATTACCAGAATTCAGAATAATGGAAGTTACAGCATTCTAATTACCAGAATTCAGAATAATGACATTAAAAAGAGCGAATACCGGCTGAATGGTATTCGCTCTTTTATCATCATACTTATTTAATTAATTTCTACTGCATCATCGAGTGGTTTGAATGGATCTTCTTCGTTAATATAGTCATAGAACATGATGCCATTTAAATGATCGATTTCATGTTGCAATACGATTGCTGGATATCCTTTAAATCTTTTCTTAAATGGATTTCCTTCTATATCATATGCTTGAATCGTTACTTTATAATTACGATGTACGAGTCCTGGTTTTGATTCATCTACACTTAAGCATCCTTCGCCACCATTTAAATATGCTTTTTGTACACTATGGCTTACGATTTTAGGATTGATAAGTTGAAGTTCGATTTGGTTTCCTTTTCCGTCATCTTGAATATATACTGCTAACATTTTTTTAGAAACATTGATTTGTGGAGCGGCAAGGCCTACGCCAGAACGTAATTTGTATTTTTTAGCAAGTTCTTCATTTTGAGAATTCTTTAGGAATTCCATCATTTCATTTAATGTTTCTTTATCTTCAGTCGATACTGGTAATTCTACTTCTTCGGCTCTCTTTCTAAGTGTTTCGTGGCCGTCACGAATAATATTTTCCATCGTTATCATTTACATGCACCTTCCTCATATAAAATATTATCAAAAACTGGTCATTTTTACATCTATTATTAATTGTATAAATAAAAAAAACAGAGTAACATATTGATAGGATTAAAAGGAGGAATTACGAATGATTGGCAAGAAATTTGTGACATTAACATTAGCGACTTCATTAATTTTAACAGCATGTGGTCAATCTAAAGAATCACTTGAATCTTTTTATAACAAAGTTGAAAAAGCAAATAAAGAAGAAAAAGTTATTGTTGATTTAAATGAGAAAATGACTAAGGCAGAAAAAGACAAAGTTAAAAAAATCGAAGCATTAAATAAAGCTAAAAATGATGACTTTAAAACAAAAGCGCAAGAATTAACTGACGGCATTAAAGATAGAGAAGAAATCGTAAAAGATGAAACGTCAGCAATGAAGAAGTCTAAAGATATTTATGAAACGTCTAAAAAGGACTATAAAAATATAGAAGATGAAGAACAATTAAAAGAAGCTAAAGAATTAAAGAATGCATTAGACGAAAAGTATAAGTTACATAACGAAGTGATGGATGCATATAAAGAGGTATTAAAAACGGAAAAAGATTTATTTAGTTATTTATCAAAAGACAATGCTACGCAAAAAGGTGCAAATGATCGTTCTTCTAAATTGACAGAAATTAATAAAAAGACTGAAAAAGTTGTAACAGATTATCAAAATACTTTAAGAAAAGTCCAACAAGAAAAGAAAGATGTTTCAGCTATTTTAGATAAATAATTTGTATTAGTACAGCTAATATTATGTTTTAGTACAGTTGCATAAAAACCTTTAATTAGTGGGGTTTTTAAGATGTTAGTATTTTTTATTTAACAGTAAAACAGTTTTGTGTTAGAATGATTAAGAAATGATTATTTAATATAGGGAAAGGTATGGTGAATTGAATGGCTCCGAGAAAAAAAGCCCAATTCGATGCAGTAGCGACTTTAAATGAAATAGAGTCTAAGTTTGAAATGGTTCAAGTTTTAGATGAAGAAGGAAATGTCGTAAATAGTGACTTGTTACCCGACTTATCTGACGAAGAACTTGTTGAATTAATGGAAAGAATGGTATGGACTCGTGTTCTTGATCAACGTTCTATTTCATTAAATAGACAAGGACGTCTAGGTTTCTATGCACCAACAGCTGGACAAGAAGCTTCACAATTAGCTTCACATTATGCGTTAGAGAAAGAAGACTATGTATTACCTGGTTACCGTGATGTGCCACAATTAATTTGGCATGGTTTACCATTAACAAAAGCTTTCTTATTCTCACGTGGACACTTTATTGGAAATCAATTCCCAGAAGGTGTTAATGCTTTAAGTCCACAAATTATTATTGGTGCACAGTTTATCCAAACAGCTGGTGTAGCATTAGGTCTTAAAAAACGTGGTAAGAAAAATGTTGCAATTACTTACACTGGTGATGGCGGTTCTTCACAAGGTGACTTCTATGAAGGTATCAACTTTGCTTCTGCTTACAAAGCACCTGCAATTTTCGTTATCCAAAATAACAACTATGCGATTTCAACACCTCGTGACAAACAAACGGCTGCTAAAACTTTAGCTCAAAAATCAGTAGCAGTTGGTATTCCGGGTGTATTAGTAGATGGAATGGATGCATTAGCAGTATATGCAGTAACTAAACAAGCACGTGAACGTGCAGTAAATGGTGAAGGTCCATCGTTAATCGAAACATTAACTTACCGTTACGGTCCACATACAATGGCTGGTGACGATCCAACTCGTTATAGAACTTCTGATGAAGATTCTGATTGGGAAAAGAAAGATCCATTAGTACGTTTCAGAAAATATCTTGAAGCGAAAAACTTATGGTCTGAAGAAAAAGAAAACGAAGTAATGGAAAAAGCTAAAGAAGAAATTAAAACAGCTATCAAAGAGGCAGATAATACGCCTAAACAAAAAGTTACAGACTTAATGGAAAACATGTATGAAGAAATGCCTCACAATTTAGCTGAACAATATGAAATTTACAAAGAGAAGGAGTCGAAATAAGTCATGGCACAAATGACAATGATTCAAGCGATTAACAATGCGCTTCAAAACGAATTAAAAAGAGACGAAGATGTTCTATTATTCGGTGAAGACGTTGGTGTAAACGGCGGTGTATTCCGTGCAACAGAAGGTTTACAAAAAGAATTCGGTGAAGATCGTGTATTTGATACACCTCTAGCTGAATCAGGTATTGGTGGTCTAGCTTTAGGTTTAACGCTTGAAGGTTACCGTCCTGTCATGGAAATCCAATTCTTTGGTTTCGTATTTGAAGTTATGGACTCAATTGCTGGTCAAATAGCTCGTCACCGTTTCCGTTCAGGTAACTCAAAAGTGGCTCCAATCACAATCCGTGCGCCATTTGGTGGTGGTGTTCATACACCAGAATTACACGCAGACAACTTAGAAGGTTTAGTAGCACAATCTCCTGGTTTGAAAGTTGTTATTCCTTCAAACCCATACGATGCTAAAGGACTATTAATTTCTGCAATCCGCAGTAATGACCCAGTTGTTTATTTAGAACACATGAAGTTATACCGTTCATTCCGTGAAGAGGTACCTGAAGAAGAGTACGAAGTAGAAATCGGTAAAGCTAAAGTTAAACGTGAAGGTACAGATTTAACAATCATTACTTATGGTGCAATGGTTCAAGAATCATTAAAAGCTGCTGAAGATTTAGAAAAAGATGGTTATTCAGTTGAAGTTATTGACTTAATCACTGTTCAACCATTAGATGTTGAAACAATTGTTAAATCAGTAGAAAAAACAAACCGTGTAATCGTAGTTCAAGAAGCTCAAAAACAAGCAGGCGTTGGCGCAAGTGTTGTAGCTGAAATCTCTGAAAGAGCTGTTCTTTCATTAGAAGCTCCTATCGCACGTGTAGCAGCTGCTGACACTATTTATCCATTCACACAAGCAGAAGGTGTTTGGTTACCAAACAAAAAAGATATCGTAGCGCAAGCTAAAGAAACATTAGAGTTTTAATGCGCATTAAAATACGGATTTAATATTTAGGAGGAAAAAATCGTGTCATTCGAATTTAAATTACCAGATATCGGTGAAGGTATCCACGAAGGTGAAATTGTAAAATGGTTTGTTAAAGCAGGAGACGAAATTCAAGAAGACGATGTATTATGTGAAGTACAAAATGATAAATCTGTCGTTGAAATTCCATCACCTGTTGCAGGTAAAATTGAAGAAGTTATGGTTGAAGAAGGTACAGTATCTGTTGTTGGTGATACAATTGTTAAAATTGATGCACCAGACGCAGAAGGCTTACAATTCAAAGGTCATGACGACGATGAAGAAGAAACTAAAGAAGAAGCACCAGCTGAAGAAGCTAAAGAAGAAGCAACTACTGAAACTCAATCAGAAAATGTTGATGAGTCTAAACGTGTAATTGCTATGCCTTCAGTTCGTAAATTTGCTCGTGATAACGATGTAAATATTAAAGCTGTTTCAGGTTCAGGTAAAAATGGCCGTATCTTAAAAGAAGACGTTGAAGCATACTTAAATGGTGGTGCTACTTCAGAGCAACCAGCAAAAGAAGAAGCTCAAACTACATCTGAAGATACACAAGCAGTACAATCTCCACAAGTACCAGAAGGAGAATTCCCTGAAACTCGTGAGAAAATACCAGCTATGCGTAAGGCAATTGCTAAAGCAATGGTTAACTCTAAGCATACTGCACCTCACGTAACATTAATGGATGAAATTGATGTTCAAGAATTATGGGATCACCGTAAAAAATTCAAAGAAGTTGCTGCTGAGCAAGGTACTAAATTAACATTCTTACCATATGTTGTTAAAGCATTAGTATCTGCACTTAAGAAATACCCAGCATTAAATACTGAATTTGATGAAGAAAATGGTGAAATTGTTCATAAACATTACTATAATATAGGTATAGCTGCGGATACTGATCGTGGTTTATTAGTACCAGTAGTTAAAAATGCTGATCACAAATCAATGTTCGAAATTTCTGATGAAATTAACGAATTAGCTGTTAAAGCACGTGATGGTAAACTACAAGCTAACGAAATGAAAGGCGCAACATGTACGATAAGTAATATCGGTTCAGCAGGTGGACAATGGTTTACACCAGTAATCAACCATCCTGAAGTTGCTATTTTAGGTATCGGTCGTATTGCTCAAAAACCTATCGTTAAAGATGGAGAAATTATTGCTGCACCTGTTTTATCACTATCATTAAGTTTCGACCATAGACAAATTGATGGTGCTACTGGACAAAACGCAATGAACCATATTAAGAGATTATTAAATAATCCAGAATTATTATTAATGGAGGGGTAAAAATGGTAGTTGGAGATTTTCCTATTGAAACAGATACTATTGTAATTGGAGCAGGTCCTGGTGGATATGTTGCAGCAATTCGTGCAGCACAATTAGGACAAAAAGTAACAATCGTTGAAAAAGGCGAATTAGGTGGCGTATGTTTAAACGTTGGTTGTATCCCATCTAAAGCTTTATTATCAGCATCACACCGTTTCCACAATGCTCAACATTCAGAAGATATGGGTGTTGTAGCTGAGAAAGTAGCATTAAACTTCGAAAAAGTTCAAGAATTCAAAAATGGCGTTGTCAAAAAATTAACAGGCGGCGTAGCTGGATTAATGAAAGGTAACAAAATCGATGTTGTTAACGGAGAAGCATATTTTGTAGATGAAAATAACTTAAAAGTTATGACTGAAAAAGCATCTCAAACTTATACTTTCAAAAATGCTATTATCGCAACTGGTTCACGTCCAATCGAAATTCCTAATTTCAAATTTGGTAAACGTGTAATCGATTCTACAGGTGCATTAGCACTTCAAGAAGTTCCTAAAAAATTAGTAGTAGTAGGTGGCGGATACATTGGATCTGAGCTAGGTACTGCATATGCTAACTTTGGTTCTGAAGTAACAATTCTTGAAGGTGCTAAAGACATTTTAGGTGGATTTGAAAAGCAAATGACTCAAATCGTTAAAAAAGGTCTTAAAGCTAAAGGTGTAGAAATCGTTACAGAAGCAATGGCTAAATCAGCTGAAGAAACTGACAACGGCGTTAAAGTTACTTATGAAGCTGGCGGAGAAACAAAAGAAATCGATGCAGACTATGTATTAGTTACAGTAGGACGTCGACCAAATACTGATGAATTAGGTCTTGAAGAATTAGGTCTAAAAATGTCAGATCGTGGTTTAGTTGAAGTTGACGAACAAAGCCGTAGTTCAATCAGCAATATCTATGCAATCGGTGATATTGTTGCTGGACCTCCACTTGCTCATAAAGCAAGTTACGAAGCTAAAGTAGCTGCTGAAGCAATTTCTGGTGAAAAATCAGCTGTAGATTACTTAGGTATTCCAGCAGTATGTTTCACTGAACCAGAATTAGCAACAGTAGGTTACACTGAAGCTAGCGCTAAAGAAGAAGGTTTAGAAATTAAAGCTGCTAAGTTCCCATTTGCTGCAAATGGTCGTGCATTAGCATTAAATGAAACTGCTGGTTTCGTTAAACTTATCGCTTTAAAAGAAAATGGTCTTCTAATTGGTGCACAAGTTGCTGGTACAGGCGCATCAGATATCATTGCTGAATTAGGTTTAGCAATTGAAACAGGTATGACTGCTGAAGACGTATCATTAACAATTCATGCTCACCCAACATTAGGTGAAATTTCTATGGAAGCTGCAGAAGTAGCATTAGGAACACCTATCCATACAATGTAATCATAAAAATATAAGGCTGAGACATATTTATGTCCCAGCCTTTTTTTGTAAAGGAGTAGAAAATATGGAGTATAGTTATCCAATAGATGTGGATTGGTCGCAAGAAGAAATTCTTGAAGTGATGGCATTTTATAATCTTATAGAAGATGCATATGAAAGTGAAGCAAATGTAGAACAATTAGATAAAGCTTATAAAAACTTTAAGAAAATTATTCCTGGTAAATCTGATGAGAATAATTTTTATAAAGCTTTCAAAGATGAGAGTGGCTATGATGGCTATAAAGTTGTTAAAGCTTTAAAAGAGAATAAAGAAGCGACAACGATTTCGGTTAAATAATATTATAAAATCCCCCAAAAAAGTGTTGAACTATAAAATGATTTCTGTTATTTTATTAAAGGTACTAAACTTAATGTTTAGTAAAAGTAAACATCACACTTTCTTGGGGGATTTATGAATATAGGAGAAAAACTTAAAAATTTAAGGTATCAAAAGAACCTAACACAAGAAGAACTTGGAGAGCGTACAGATTTATCTAAAGGGTATATTTCTCAATTAGAAAGAAATTTATCTTCACCATCTATGGAAACTTTTTTGAATATTTTAGATGTATTAGGGGTTGAGCCTAGTGAGTTTTTTAATGAGAAATTGTATCAAGCCCGTATACATTATCCTGAACAAGAACACACGATATATGATGAATATGATTTAGGTTACAAAATCAAATGGCTCGTTCCAGATTCAAATGAATTTGAAATGGAACCTGTTATTATCACTTTAAAAAGTGGATCTAAATATAAAGCATTTAGCCCATCAAATTCTGAAACATTTGCATATGTAAAAAAAGGATTCATAACTTTAAATATAGGGAATCAAACATATACTGCTAAAAGTGGAGAATGTTTTTATTTTAAAGCACATGAAACGCATCAGTTTTTAAATCAATCTAACAAAGATGCTGAAGTATTAATTGTAGCTACAGAATCGTATTTATAGGAGGTAAGGTATGAAACAACCAATCATAAAGTTCGAAGGCATTTCAAAGAACTTTAACAACACTCAAGTATTAGATGATGTCAGTTTTGAAATTGAAGAAGGTAAATTTTATACATTATTAGGTCCATCAGGATGTGGTAAAACGACAATTTTAAAATTGATAGCAGGATTTGAAACACCAACAAAAGGTAATATTTTGTTTAATAATAAAATTATAAACAAAGTGCCAGCAAATAATAGGAAAGTTAATACAGTGTTCCAAGATTACGCGTTATTTCCTCATTTAAATGTATACGACAATGTAGCATTTGGACTAAAAATAAAAAAGTTAAATAAAAAAGATATTCAAACTAAAGTAAAAGAAGCATTAAAATTAGTGAAGCTTGAAGGATATGAACAACGTAAAATCACTGAAATGAGTGGTGGTCAAAAGCAACGTGTCGCAATTGCTAGAGCAATTGCGAATGAACCTGAAATTATCTTGCTTGATGAGCCGCTATCAGCTTTAGACTTAAAGTTAAGAACAGAAATGCAATATGAATTACGTGAATTGCAACAACGATTAGGTATTACGTTTATATTTGTCACACATGACCAAGAAGAAGCATTAGCAATGAGTGATTACATATTTGTTATGAAAGACGGAAAAATTCAACAAAGTGGTACACCTGTAGACATATATGACGAACCGGTCAATAAATTCGTAGCAGATTTCATTGGTGAATCTAATATTGTTACAGGTGTCATGAAACGTGATTATGTTGTTGAAATGTACGGAATTCCTTATGAATGTGTAGATGCTGGATTTGAGAAAGATGCTAAAGTTGACGTAGTGATTCGTCCAGAAGATATCACGATTAAATCGGAGAATGAAGGTCGTATCTCTGCAGTTGTAGATTCTCAATTATTTAGAGGTGTTCATTATGAAATCTGTTGTTATGATGCACAAGGTAATGAATGGATAATCCAAACGACGAAAAAAGCAACAATCGGTGAAACAGTAGGACTTGATTTTGATTCAGAAGCGATTCATATTATGTTGCCAGGTGAAACAGAAGAAGAATTTGATCGTCGAATTGAAAGCTATGAGGATGAGGAACATGCATAAAATAAAATCATTATTACTCGTACCTTACATGATATGGATAGTATTATTTATTATCGTTCCAATTGCTATGATTTTTTATGCATCATTACTTGATATTCATGGGCACTTTTCATTCGAGAATTACCAGAACTTTTTTACAAGTAGTTATTTAGAAATGACTTTAAGTTCAGCTTGGTATGCATTAATTATTACTTTCTTTTGTTTGCTAATCAGTTATCCATTAGCGTTAACACTTAGAAATGCTAAACATAAAGATATATTATTATTACTCGTTATCTTACCTACATGGATTAACTTGTTACTTAAGACGTATGCCTTTATTGGTATCCTCAGTCATGATGGTTTATTAAATAAAATTTTAAGCATATTTCACGTACCATCAACAGAATTATTATTTACAAGTTCAGCATTTATCATCGTTTCGGTTTATATTTATATTCCTTTTATGCTGTTACCAATCTTTAATTCAATGGATGAAATACCAGAGAATTTATTACAAGCTTCAAGAGACTTAGGTGCAAATAGTTTTACAACATTTAAAAATGTCATCGTGCCTTTAACATTAGAAGGCGTGAAAACGGGTATCCAAATTACATTTATACCGGCATTATCTTTATTTATGATTACGCGTTTAATCGCAGGTAATAAAGTTGTTAACTTAGGTACAGCTATACAAGAACAGTTTTTAGTTACACAAAATTATGGTATGGGTTCTACGATAGCAGTGTTCTTAATATTAGCTATGGCTCTGATACTCATTATTACGAAATCTAAATCAGAGAATAAGGAGGTATAGTATGAAATTAACAGGAAAACTTTATTTTACACTTATACTTATATTTCTATACTTACCTATCTTTTTCTTGATATTTTATTCATTTAATGGTGCGGGTAACATGACGCATTTTAAAGGATTTACATTTGATCATTATACATCGGTGTTTCAAAATAAGCGCTTGTTAGTGATTATCGTGAACACCATTGCGATCGCATTGTTGGCAGCAAGTATCTCTACTTTAATCGGCATATGTGGTGCAATAGGTATTTACTACTTAAGAAATAAAAAATTAAAAGTGGGATTACTAACGTTGAATAATATCTTAATGGTAAGTTCTGATGTTGTTATTGGTTCGTCATTTTTACTGTTATTTACAGTTATTGGTCATTATACAGGTATGGGACTCGGTTTCTGGTCAGTATTAATTTCTCATATAGCATTTTGTGTACCAATAGTAGTGCTTTTAGTGCTTCCTAAACTTTATGATATGAATACATCAATGATCGATGCAGCTAAAGATTTAGGTGCAACTTCATGGCAAACACTTATTAAAGTTGTGATACCTCATATTCTACCGGGTGCAATTGGTGGATTCTTTATGGCACTTACGTACTCGTTAGATGACTTTACAGTGAGCTTCTTTGTAACAGGTAGTGGCTTTAGCGTATTATCTGTTGAAGTATATTCTATGGCTAGAAAAGGTATTACGATGGAAATCAATGCGATTTCTACATTGCTATTTGCTTTAGTCATGATACTGATTTTAGGATATTATTTCTTAAAAAGAGGACAACAAAAAAGACTTGAAAAAAGAGGGGGCATTATAAGATGAAACAATTAATGCAGTTAGTCGGCATTTCAATTGTTGTAGGGGCATTGTTAATGCTATCTACTAAATTAATTGATCCGCCTCCTTCTAAAGGAAAAAAGAATGTCATTTATGTATATAACTGGGGAGAATATATTGACCCAGATTTGACGAAAAAATTTGAAAAACAAACAGGTATTAAAGTCGTGTACGAAACGTTTGATTCCAATGAAGCGATGATGGCTAAAATTAAAAACGGTGGCACAGCATATGATGTTGCTGTGCCGAGTGAGTATACTGTTGAAAAAATGAAAAAAGAAAAGTTATTAATACCGATTGATCATAAAAAAGTACCGAATTTAAAAAATATTGATAAAGATTTTATGAATTTACCATTTGATCCAGGTAATAAATACTCCGTACCTTATTTTTGGGGAACAGTGGGTATTTTGTATAATCCTGAAACAACAAAAGGTATCAATTTTAATACATGGAATAGTCTATGGGATAAACGTCTCAAAGATGATGTATTAATCGTTGATGGTTCAAGAGAAGGTATTGGATTTGCATTAAATAGCATGAATGAAAGTTTAAATGAAACGAATAAGCAAAAACTGAAAAAAGCGCAAGATAAATTAATTAAGTTATCACCTAATGTTCGAGGTGTTGTAGGTGATGAAATTAATACAATGATGGTTCAGAACGAATCAGATGTAGCCGTTGTTTGGAGTGGTATGGCAGCTGATATTATGACTGAAAATGATAAATTGGATTTTGTCGTACCTAAAGAAGGTTCAAACTTATGGTTTGATAATATCGTTATACCTAAGACAGCTCAAAATGTTGATGGCGCACATAAATTTATTAACTTCTTATTAGAAGAGAAGAATGGAAAACAAAATGCAGAATGGGTTGGATATGCAACACCAAATAAAGCTTCTTATAATCTTTTAGATAAGAGTGTTAGAGAAGACGAGCGTTTCTACCCTGATTCTTCAGTAAGAAATAAACTTGAAGTTTATGAAGATTTAGGAAAAGAAAATATTGGAGCGTATAATGAAGCCTTTTTAAAATTTAAAATGTCGCTTAATTAGTCAATATAAAGGGTCTTTGTGAGAAACAAAGTCCTTTTTTTGTTATAATTAAAACCAATTCATTATTAGGAGGTAAACATGATGAATTCATATGTAGAACATGTGAGACAACCAGTTGGTAGAGGTGTAGAAAAATTTCTCGGCTGGTTTGCTTGGATTATATTATTGGGCATAACAGTCTTATCTTTATTTGCTGCACTTGTCGTATTAAATAATCCAGAAAATATAAATAGGCTAGAAACTTTAATTAATAGACTAAATATTAATATTACGACTAATGGACAATTAATGTCTGCTAGTGAAGTAGCGCTCAATATTCAAAATGGTATTTGGTTATTTATAATTTACTTGATTATTGTTTTAATATTTTCATTTATTGGTTTAGTTTTAATGAGATGGAGAATATTTTCGGCTTTTGTATTTTTACTATTAGCAATTATTACAATTCCATTATTTATTGTGCTTGTACCATTATTTTTCTTTATTGTATGTATTTTATTATTCGTAAGAAAAGATAAAATATTACCAGTTCAAGGTATGGCACCACAACAACCTTATTATGAAAATCAACGAGAAAATATTCAACCACAGCCAAGAGAACGTCAACGAGTTGAACCTAAAAAGCAATATCGAGAAGAACATGTAGAAGAGTCATCACATGAGAAAGAACGTTCAGCACAAGTTGATTCAGTAGAACAAACTGAAACTACTCATAGTGAGGAAGTGCTTTCTCGTAGTAAAAAGCATCAAAATAAAAAACAACGAAATCAACAAGAAGAAACAAAGGTTGAAGACGTAGATGATGCAAATCAGTCAGATATTAATCTGCAAGAGGATATTGGTCAAAGACATGAAGATCCATACAATTATGAAACAACACAATCAGATGAGTATCAAGTTCAACCTGATAAACTGAAAAAAGAAAAGAAACCTAAAAAAGTAAAACCTAATGCAACGATTGAAAGAAGAAATAATTACGAAAAAAGAATGCAACAACAGAAAAAATATTTTGAAGAAAAAAATAAAGACGAACAAAATATAGATAAAAACGATAATAAACTTGATAAATAAAATTTAGATTGAGATAATAATAATTGACAAATTTTAGGAGGGTTAAAATGAAAAGAACAACAGAATATATATTACTTGTTATAGGTGCAGTATTTTCATTAATTGGAATTGTATTGGCATTTATAACAAAATCTGTTTCAAACACTGCTCAATTTAAGATGGAATTTGAGCAACAAATACAAAATAATCCAGAGTTACAAAATGGAATATCTTCGGATCAATTGTCATCTGTTATGAGTAGCTTTACAAATTATGCACTTATCGTTCTAATCATTAGTATTGTATTAGCGATAGTGGCATTAGTATTTGTTAAAAAACAGAGAATTTTATCTGGTATATCAGCTATACTTGGTGGTATTGTTTCAATACTTATCTTTAACATCATTTCATTCCTTGTATTAATTATTGCGGGTATTATGTTATTAGTGAGAAAAGAAAAAAATCATCAATTTGAAGATGTGAATTTCCAAAATGATCATAATCATTTAGACGATAACAATCATCAACAAAATCAGTTTAATTCAGAAGATAAAAAGAAAAAAGATGACGATCCATATATTTATTAATCAATATATAAGTAACAGCCCTTCAGTTCAATACTGAAGGGCTATTATTTTAAATATTAACTATAAAATTTCATTAATTCATCAAATGTTTCATCTAAAAATGCCGTAAATGATTTATCTGTTTTTAATACATCAGACTTAGGATCTAAAGTACGTGCTACGAAGAACTCAGCTTTTTTAATATCTTTAAGTCTTTTAATATGATGTTTCAAATCTTTTTTAGATAATGAATCAATAGGAGACTTATCAATATTATAATGATCGAAACATAATGAATAATCACTTGGCAAGTCTTCTAATAAGTTAAAGTTTTTATTTAAAAAGTCAGCCATTTGACCTTTGTTTTTATTTTCATGCATGACACCAAACATTATAAATAATTGTGATTCAAATAAGCCAATTTGAAAATGTGGTAACATTTTATATCCACGTTGATTAGTCGCAAAGGCAACCCATGTATCTTTAGGGGGATTAACAGTTCTTCTTGCATGTTTTGCAACATGGTAATGGAATGTATCTCCAGTTTGTTCAGTTAAATATTTTGTATATCTTTCACCTAAAGCATGTAATTGTGGTCTTACTTGTTCGTCTAGTGCTTGCATCCTATTTTCTAAACCTTCAACACTAAAAACTTTAAAATCTTTTTGTTTAAACGTATACTTAGTCATAGTTGTCCTCCTTATAACTGTGGTACTTAACAATATTTTATCATAAATTTTTTTGAATATATAAAGAACAATGCTAATATAAAAATAACATAGGAGGTTTTGTCATGGAGATATACAAATTTGCTTATCAAATAATGCAAGAAGCGGGTCAAATTATTCGTGATTCAATAGATGACGATATTCAAATTGAAACAAAGTCAAACCCTAATGATTTAGTAACAAATATAGATAAAGAAACAGAAGAAAGATTATTTAATCAAATTAAATCTACATATCCAGAACATCGCATTTTAGGAGAAGAAGGTCACGGCACGGATATTGATAATACAGAGGGCGTCCTATGGATTGTTGACCCAATAGATGGCACGCTAAACTTTGTACATCAACAAGAAAATTTCGCCATTTCAATCGGTATTTTTATTGATGGTGAAAAATATGCAGGATTTGTATATGATGTGATGAACGATAAAATGTATCACGCCATAGCTGGTAAAGGGGCATGGTTAAATAATGAACAACTTAAACCTTTAGAAGACACTGATTTGAAGACCAGTTTAATTTCAACAAATCCATTATGGTTAACAAAAGAAAAATTAGCTAAAATCTACATGCCAATTGTTGATCAAGCAAGAAGTACAAGAGCATACGGATCAGCAGCATTAGACTTTGCTAACGTTGCAAAAGGTAATACAAGTGCATATTTAACAATGCGATTACATCCATGGGACTTTGCAGGAGGCTTAATAATTGCTGAAGAAGTAGGCGCAGTTGTAACAAACCAATTAGGAGAACACTTAAATATATTAGAAGCGAATTCAATACTAATAGGCAATAAAAAAATTCACCAAGAACTATTGAATGAATACTTCTTACCATATAAGACAATGCTAGAACAAATTCATACAGAAAGATTTAAAGGAAAGTAGAAAGTGCGGCTTAAACATATGTTGTTTAAGCCTCTTTTTTATAGGGACAGAATTCCGAGAAATGTATCTAAGTGAGCAGTTTCTAACTACCAGAATTTAGAATAATGATAGTTAGCGGATTCTAATTACCAGAATTCAGAATAATGGAAGTTACAGCATTCTAACTACCACAATTCGGAAAAATGGAAGTTACAGCATTCTAACTACCACAATTCAGAATAATGATATCAAGATTCTAGAACATTCTGTCGCCTAACTATCAATACCATCTATGTTATACCTCTTAACAACTAAATTTAACACAACAAAAAAGCGTATCACGATAACGTTTCGTTAAGTGATATGCTTTTTAATTGATGTCGTATGATGTTTATAGCCAACCGTTTTCGCGGTATTTCTTTTTAAGTGTAAAACCAAATCCCATAGTTGCAACGATTAACAATACTGCTAATAACATAAACAACATAGAACCTTCTGCTAATGCAAAGCTAAACACTAAAAGGAGACATGTTACAATTAAAGCAAGTAGTACGAATATTGCTTTAGATTTCTTCATTTATATCCATCCTTTAACCGTTTTCATTATTTTATTATGCTTCACATTTAAAGAAAAATCAACCTGTTGATTTAAACGCTATCAAATAAAAAATATGGAAATTTGAGTAAATCTGTTCAATAATAGTTATTTTTCAAACGATTTATGTTATAATTATCAAGTTATAAATTTAAGTCGAATAAATGTCGATTAATTTAAATCGGAGAGGAAAATTTTTTGCATGACTAATTTAAGAGAAAATGTACGTAACATTGCGATTATTGCCCACGTTGACCACGGAAAAACAACTTTAGTAGATGAATTATTAAAGCAATCTGGTATTTTTCGTGAAAATGAACATATAGCAGAACGTGCAATGGATTCAAACGATCTTGAAAAAGAACGCGGTATTACGATATTAGCTAAAAATACGGCAATTGACTATAAAGATCACCGTATCAATATACTAGATACACCTGGACATGCTGACTTCGGAGGAGAAGTTGAGCGTATTATGAAAATGGTTGATGGTGTTGTATTAGTAGTAGATGCTTATGAAGGAACGATGCCACAAACACGTTTCGTACTTAAAAAAGCATTAGAACAAAATTTAAAACCAGTAGTAGTTGTTAATAAAATAGATAAACCTTCTGCAAGACCAGAACAAGTTGTAGATGAAGTATTAGATTTATTTATTGAATTAGATGCAAATGATGAGCAACTTGAATTCCCAGTTGTATATGCATCTGCATTAAGTGGTACTGCTAGTTTAGAGTCTGATAAACAAGACGAAAACATGCAATGTCTATATGAAACAATTTTAGAATATGTACCAGCACCTATTGATAATAGAGATGAGCCATTACAGTTCCAAGTTGCATTATTAGATTATAATGATTATGTTGGACGTATTGGTGTAGGGCGTGTATTCAGAGGGACAATTAAAGTTGGACAACAAGTATCATTAGTTAAGATTGATGGTACCGTTAAAAACTTTAGAGTTACAAAAATCTTTGGTTTCTTTGGTTTAAATCGTATAGAAATTGATGAAGCATACGCTGGTGACCTAATCGCTATTAGTGGTATGGAAGATATTAACGTAGGTGAAACAATTACACCTCAAGATCATGTTGAAGCTTTGCCAATTTTAAGAATTGATGAGCCAACATTAGAAATGACATTCTCAGTTAATAATTCTCCATTCGCTGGTAAAGAAGGTACTTACGTAACAGCTCGTAAGATTGAAGAAAGATTAGAAACACAATTAGAAACGGATGTATCTTTACGTGTAACACCTACCGATTCACCTGATGCATGGGTTGTAGCAGGACGTGGGGAGTTACATTTATCTATCCTAATTGAAAATATGAGACGTGAAGGTTATGAATTACAAGTTTCTAAACCTCAAGTTATTATCAAAGAAATAGATGGCGTTAAATCAGAGCCTTATGAACGTGTTCAAATTGATGTTCCTGATGAATATACAGGTGCAATTATTGAATCTTTAGGATCACGTAAAGGTGAAATGGTTGATATGCAATCTAACGAAAATGGACAAACTAAATTAATCTTTATCGTTCCAGCTCGTGGATTAATTGGTTACACTACTGAATTCATGTCAATGACTCGCGGTTATGGTATCATTAACCATACATTCGATTCTTACCGTCCAAGAATTAAAGGACGTATTGGTGGAAGAAGAAATGGTGTTCTTGTATCAATCGATAAAGGTGTAGCAAGTACTTATGCTATCTTGAACTTAGAAGATAGAGGTGTAAACTTCATGGAACCAGGTACTGAAGTTTATGAAGGTATGATTGTTGGTGAAAACACTCGTGAAAACGATCTAACAGTTAACATTACAAAAGTTAAAGCAGCTAACAACATCCGTTCAGCTACTAAAGAACAAACAACAACAATGAAAAAACCTAGAATTTTAACTCTTGAAGAAGCGTTAGAATACTTAAATGATGACGAATTAGTTGAAGTAACACCTGAATCAATTCGTTTAAGAAAGAAAATTTTAGATAAAGCAGAAAGAGAAAGAGCTCAGAAGAGACAAAAAATGGCTGAACAAGAAGAGGAGTGATATAGATGCTCTTAGTTGCTAAAAATGTAAGTGTCAATCCAACAGAAAGGCTTTCATTTTTTGGTAAGTTATTTAGAGTAGATGAGAACCCAGAGCTTGGTATGTGGCTTTTATTATTAACGATTTTTGTATTAAGTGCGATTGTTTATAATTTAGGGTTTGCAAGAAAACTAAAGTTTTGGCAAAACATTATTATCTATATATTACTGTTTTTAGGTTGTTTATTATTAACATTTCTAGCGGTATTCTTGCCAGTAGGAGAAAGTTTAATAATAGCAGCAATTGTTTTAGGTCTATATCGTTACAGACTTCATAAAGAACGAAGTAGCGGTAAACAACAATAAAAAAGGCGGCTCATGAGAGCCGCCTTTTTTATTTTATTCTGATTTAGGTTTATCAAGTCTTGCTTTACAATCATCGCACATAAACGTACGGATTGGGTGATTTCTTAATCTTTTTGCTTCTTTAGATTTAGAATCTAAATTAACGACAGAATCACAAATAATACATTTTACTTTCATAATCATGGTTAAACAACCTCTATATCAGAAACATAACTAAATTTATTTTGGTAACCATTTTCTTGATCATAAGTAAAAGCGTCGATTTTACCATCTTTATATATCATTTTTCCTTCTTTAGAGAATTGGAAAAATAAATATGGCCATTGTTCAATTGGAATCTCAATTGAATCTTGATCATTTTTTAAGACTACTTTTGTAGAGTTCTCATTTGGTTCTGCATTTTTGATAAAAGGCATCGCATTTATGACATAAGTATCTTTTAAAAATGAACGTCTTTTATAAGTTGTTTCACTATTTAATGTTGGAGGATTTGTAGCCCCTTCAAGGATTGCACGGTTCCATGCAACATTATTTTCAAATTCAATTGGCTTTTCGCCATTAAAGATACCTTGCTCTAAATCTTCAATTTTTACTTTGCGATCATCAAAAATCCATGTTGTTGCATCTAACGTAATATTAAACTTCGTATTTCCTTTAATTTGTATCAATTTTTTCACTCCTATCAATCTCACAATTCAATTTTAACATATTTGTAATTAATAACCTTCTGTTTTCGCTTGCAATTTTCAGATTTGTAGGCTAAAATTTTATAAGTATAGAAACTTAAAAAGATTAAGGGGGAGTATGTCATGCATTACGATTCAGAAATTTGTCAAAGGGCATATGACCAATTATATAACGATTCTGAAAAAATCCTTCAGTTAATAAAGGTACAAATGGACAACTTAACAATGCCACAATGTCCTTTATATGAGGAAGTTTTAGATACGCAAATGTTTGGTCTTCAAAAGGAAGTAGATTTTGCAGTACAAATTGGACTTGTTGATAGAGAAAAGGGTCAGACACTTATGGCAAGTTTAGAAAAGGAACTATCTAAATTGCATGATGCTTTCACAAATGCTTAAATTATACAAAGTCTAGAGAGGAGAAATCTTTCTTTAGACTTATTTTTTTAGAATTGGAATGAGTCGATGGAATATATTAAGAGGTTTTTCCAGTACATTAAGAATTACTCAAAATACATAGATTTTACATTGTTAATTACTTATATCATTTTATCATTCATTGGCTTAGTGATGGTATATAGTGCAAGTATGGTTGCTGCTACAAAAGGTACTTTAACAGGTGGTATTCCAGTATCGGGAACTTACTTTTTTGTGAGGCAGCTACTATATTGTATAGTTGGATTTTTTATTGTATTTTTTATGTCGTATTTTATGCACATCAACATTTTAAAGAATAAAAGAGTACAACAAATTGTCATATTCACAATATTTGGTTTGCTCGTGTTAACGTTACTTGTTGGTACGACGATTAATGGTGCAAAAAGTTGGATTAACTTAGGATTTATGAACTTACAAGCATCGGAAATATTGAAAGTTGCAATGATTTTATACTTATCTTTCATTATTGATAAAAGGCGAAATCGACTTAAACAATTTAAACTTGCACTGATGATGCCTTTATTCTTAATCGGTACTTGTATTGGATTAGTCTTATTACAAAATGATACAGGTCAAGCGTTAATATTATGTATGATCGTATTATGTATTTTCGCATATTCAGGTATTGGTATTAAAGCCATTATAAAATGGTCTGGACCAATATTTGCTGGTGTTGTATTACTGATTATCTTTAGTATAGTGTTTAAAGGTGGCATTCTGTCACAACACCAAGCAGACCGATTTCATGTACTTGAAAATCCTTTCAACTACGAAAGTGGTATTGGATATCACTTAGCTAATTCTTTATTAGCAATCGGTAATGGTGGACTCTTTGGTAAAGGGTTAGGTAATGGTATTATGAAATTAGGTTATTTACCTGAGCCGCATACAGACTTTATCTTTGCAGTTATTGCTGAAGAATTAGGCTTAGTTGGCGTGTTATTTATAATAGGATTACTTGGCTTCATTGTATATAAAGGTTTCTTATATGCAGCACTTACGGATTCATATTTCTTTAAATTAGTGTGTGTGGGTATTTCAAGCTATATTGGTATTCAAACTTTTGTAAACTTAGCTGGTATATCAGGAACAATACCTTTAACAGGTGTTCCATTGCCATTTATGACATTTGGTGGTTCCTCTATGTTAAGCTTAAGTATCGCAACAGGTATACTATTATTAACAGCTAAACAGATAAGAATTGAGAGTCGTCAAAGAGCGAGATAAATGCATAATTAATCAATCAAATTAATAAATTATATAAAAATTGCGGATTATAGTAGAATATAATCCGCAATTTTTATATAATGGACTAATATATTGTTTTTAGAAAATTCAAATACATTGAGGGGAGCCTCCAAATATGAGCAAAATAAACAAATTATTAGTAGCCAACCGAGGCGAAATTGCAATCAGAATTTTTAGAGCAGCTACAGAGTTAGATATTGAAACGGTAGCAATTTATTCTAATGAAGACTTAGGCGCATTGCATAGATATAAAGCAGATGAGTCTTATTTAGTAGATGAAAACCTTGGACCAACTGAAAGTTATTTAAATATAGAAGCAATTATAAAAGTTGCAAAAAAAGCAGGCGTCGATGCGATTCATCCGGGCTATGGCTTTTTAAGTGAAAATGAAACATTCGCTAAGAGATGTGCTGAAGAAGGCATTAAATTTATCGGACCAGAACTTAAACATTTAGACATGTTTGGGGATAAGGTAAAAGCAAGAGCGACAGCTATAGCTGCAGATGTTCCAGTTATTCCAGGAACTGATGGCGCGGTTGAATCATTTGAGGAAGTAGAAGCATTTACAAAAGAACACGGTTTCCCAGTTATCATCAAAGCTATTTCTGGTGGTGGTGGTAAAGGTATGCGTATTGTAAATAATGCGAGTGAATTAGAAGATGCATACCAAAGAGCTAAATCAGAAGCGGGAAAATCTTTTGGTAATAGTGAAGTTTATGTCGAAAAATACATAGATCAACCAAAACATATTGAAGTTCAAATCATAGGTGATGAGCATGGAAACTTAGTTCATTTATATGAAAGAGATTGCTCAGTACAACGTAGACATCAAAAAGTTGTAGAAGTTGCACCATCTGTTTCATTAGGTGATGAATTAAGACATCGTATTTGTAATGTTGCATTAGACTTAATGAAGAAAATTGGATATGTCAATGCAGGTACGGTTGAGTTCTTAGTATCTGGTGACGAATTCTACTTTATTGAAGTTAATCCACGTGTACAAGTTGAACATACAATTACTGAAATGGTAACAGGTATCGATATTGTTAAGACACAAATTCTAGTTGCAGAAGGTGAATCATTATTTGGTAACAAAATTGAAATGCCTCAACAAGAAGATATTACTACTTTAGGTTTTGCAATTCAAAGTCGTATCACAACTGAAGATCCTTTAAATGACTTCATGCCAGATACAGGTAAAATTATTGCTTACCGTTCAAGTGGTGGCTTTGGTGTAAGACTGGATGCTGGTGATGGATTCGAAGGTGCAGAAATTTCACCTTATTACGATTCATTATTAGTGAAAGTTTCAACACATGCTATGTCATTAAGACAAGCGACTGAAAAAATGTTGCGTTCGCTTAAAGAAATGAGAATAAGAGGTATTAAAACTAATATTCCATTCTTGTATAATGTGGTAAATCACGAGAAGTTCGCAAAGGGTACATATACAACTAAATTTTTAGAGAACAACCCAGAGCTTTTTGATATTACACCGACTAGAGATAGAGGAACAAAGACGTTACAATATATTGGGAATATTTCGGTAAATGGATTCCCTGGTGTTGAAAAACGAGAAAAACCACACTTTGAAAAGTTCAAATTAGAAGAAGTATCTAATGAAGAAATTGCATCATTATCAGGTACGAAACAAATTCTAGAACAACAAGGACCTGAAGGCGTAAGTAAATGGTTAAAAGAACAAGAAGAAGTACTATTGACGGATACAACGTTTAGAGATGCACATCAATCATTATTAGCTACTCGTATGAGAACATACGACATGTTACAAATCGCACCTGAAACAGCTAAATATTTAAATGACGCATTTTCTTTAGAAATGTGGGGTGGTGCAACATTTGATGTGGCATATAACTTCTTAAAAGAAAATCCATGGGAACGTTTAACACGCTTACGTAAAAAAATTCCAAATGTGTTATTCCAAATGTTATTAAGAGCATCAAATGCAGTTGGATATAAAAACTATCCTGATAATGTGATTGAAAAATTTGTTAAAGAAAGTGCTGAAGCTGGAATCGATGTGTTTAGAATATTCGATTCATTGAACTGGTTAGATCAAATGAAAGTCGCAAATGAAGCGGTACAAAAATCAGGTAAAATCTCTGAAGGTGCAATTTGCTATACAGGCGATATCTTAAATCCTGAAAGATCTAACGTATATACTTTAGAGTATTACATTAATCTAGCTAAAGAATTACAACGTGAAGGTGTACATATTCTTGGCATTAAAGATATGGCTGGTTTGTTAAAACCTAAAGCAGCTTATGAATTAATTAGTGAATTGAAGACACAAATTGATATTCCAATCCATTTACATACTCATGATACGAGTGGTAACGGATTACTTGTTTATCAAAGTGCGATTAGAGCAGGTGTCGATGTTATTGATACTGCAGTAGCAAGTATGAGTGGTACAACATCACAACCTTCAGCTAACTCTTTATACTATGCATTAAGTGGAAATGAAAGAGATGTTAGAACAAATATTGATGGTCTTGAAAGATTATCTCAATATTGGGATACAGTTAGAAACTATTATTCTGATTTTGAAAGTGATATTCGTTCTCCACATACTGAAATTTACCAACATGAGATGCCAGGTGGACAGTATTCTAACATAGGCCAACAAGCTAAAAGTTTAGGATTAGGTGGAAGGTTTAATGAAGTTAAAGACATGTATAAACGTGTTAACTTATTATTTGGTGATATCGTAAAAGTAACACCTTCTTCTAAAGTAGTTGGGGACATGGCATTATACATGGTTCAAAACGATTTAGATGAAGAAAGTGTCATTAAACGTGGACGTTCACTCGATTTCCCTGAATCAGTTGTCTCATTCTTTAAAGGTGAAATTGGCCAACCAGTAAATGGCTTTAATAAAGAATTACAAAAAGTCATCTTAAAAGGGCGACAACCAATTGAAAAACGACCAGGAGAATTATTAGAGCCTGTTGATTTTGATGCATTGCGTGAAGAACTACAAGCTAAACAACAAGAGGAAGTAACGGAACAAGACTTAATCAGTTATGCCATTTATCCTAAAGTTTACGAACAATATATTAAGACATATGAAAGTTTCGGAAACTTATCATTGTTAGATACACCTACATTCTTGTTCGGTATGAAGAAAAATGAAACGGTAGAAATTACAATTGATAAAGGTAAGATCTTAATCGTTAAATTACTTTCTATTGGTCATGTATATGAAGATGGACATCGTTGGGTATACTATGAGTTGAATGGTCAACCAAGAAAAGTATACGTTAAAGATGAACATGTTAAAGTATCTGAGGCAGTATTACAAAAAGCAGACTTAAGTAATGAATCTCATATTGGTGCACAAATGCCTGGTACAATTTCAGAAGTAAAAGTGAAACAAGGCGATGAAGTGAAACAAGGTGACGCACTTATCATTACTGAAGCAATGAAGATGGAAACAACAATACAAGCACCATTTGATGGAACGGTAAGCAATATTTACGTTTCAGCTGGTGACAGTATTCAAACACAAGATTTGATTATTACAATTGATAAAGCATAATAAAATAAAAGCCGCTGAAATCATCAAATGATTCCAGCGGCTTTTTGAATGTTAACTTCGACGTTTAGAACGTGATATTAGCATGATGAAGTAACATAACAATCCAAATAACATTGTTATAAATAATGCATGGAAGAGTGCGATAAATAAGTTAACACGTGTAATAACTGATAAAGCACCTGTCGTTACTTGTAAACAAACAAGTATAAAAGCTAATGTCCAACCGTATTTAATTACACGGTATTGTGTATAATTTTTGAAAGCATGAATGAAAATATATAATATCCAAATAAATATAATGAATGCTAAAGTTCTATGAGACATTTGAACCCATTCATAAAAGTTTTGAGGTAATCCGACTTCACCGTTTCTACATAATGGCCAACTTAAACATGCTAAACTTGCATCTGCATGTCTTACAAGTGCGCCTGAATAAATCACAAAATATATAAATAGTGTAACAGCATAAGTGTGGAACTTTAAGTGTTTATCTATTATTAAGCTTGTAGCTTCGAATTTTTGATCAACTTCATAAATAATTAATGTTAATAATAAAACTGATGCGAAGCTAATGAGTGATATTCCGAAATGTAGAGATAAAATAAAACTATTTTGTTGCCAAATTACAGCTGCTGCACCAATTAAAGCTTGAGCAAAGATAAATGCAATGCTTGTAATACAAAGTGGTTTAACTTCTCTAATATGACCAAGTTTGACCCAACTTATATAAGTAAGTAGGCAAACAAGAATAAGTGCTAATCCAGATACGCCTCTATGGGCTAATTCTATAATCGTTTCTACTGGCCAATCTGCAGGTATAACAGAGCCATGACATAATGGCCAAGAGTTTCCACAACCATCAGCAGACCCAGTCTTAGTAACTAAAGCGCCACCTAATTGGACAAAGAGCATCACAATTGTCGCTATAGTTGATAGCCATTTTAAAAATTTATCACTAAACAATTCGAACACCTCAAGTAAAATTAAAATTGATATTTATAGTACTATAAAATGAGTTTTATTCTAAAATAAACCTTATTTATATGTCAAAATATGATAGAATTTAAGAGAACAACGTATTAACAATTATTCTTACTTTAATACGATTCTAATTTAAACACTAATATCTATAGTATAACAATGAATGTGCATTGTAAATGTTACACAATAATGACTTTTTATGCGAACAAAGGATAAGTAATAAAATGTCAAAATTTTGTTTCAAAAATGTATAGATTATGTGACAATTTTCATATATCATTGAGTTATATGTGAAAGATAATGGAAGGAGGGACAAAATTGCAACAAAATCAATATAGTGTGACTTCTGAGAAAGAAATAGAAACTGGACGTCTCACTTTGTATGAAATTAAAGCCATCATTAAAATGGGTCTTGTTCAAGGAAATCTGATCCCAACATTTGCGGGTGCGTGGCTTGCAATAGTATTTGGTGGATTTAACTTCTTCCACAGTTTACCGGTTGTTCTATTAATGATGGTAGGATCAACCCTTATTATGGGCGGAGCATGTGCTATAAACAATTATTACGACCAAGATATCGATTCTATCATGCCTTCTAAACAAAAGAGACCTACAGTAAATGGACGTATTAGTAATCGCCACTTAATTCAATTAAGTTTCGGATTAATGGTTGTGGGTGAAATTTTATTATTCATGATAAATATTCCAACTGGCATAATTGGATTACTTGGTATATTTGGATATGTTGTGCTTTACTCAATATGGTCAAAAAGACATACTGTTTGGAATACAGTTGTAGGAAGTTTTCCAGGTGCAATACCGCCGTTAATTGGTTGGGCGAGTATTGATCCATCATTAAGCCCATTAGCATGGACACTATTCTTAGTGTTATTTGCATGGCAACCTGCTCATTTTTATGCTTTAGCTTATCGTCGTAAAGATGAATATACCTTAGCTAATATACCAATGTTACCGTCAGTCAAAAGCTTTAATAGAACGCGTTTAAGTATGCTGTTTTGGGTAGTTCTTTTATTACCGATACCGTTCTTAATGACACAACTTGGTACAGTGTTCGTTGTTATTGCAACACTACTCAATTTAGCATGGATGTTATTAGCTTTATATGGATTTAAAAAAGAAATAAACAAATCAAAATGGGCTACGAGTATGTTTGTTTTTTCTTTAAATTATCTTGTTATTTTCTTTGTCATGACAGTTATCGTAACTGTTATACAATTAATATAATTAATTATGAATGAATGCATGAAAGAGGGGTTAAACGAATGAAGACACGTTTAAAAAACACGAAAATGTTCGGTTTGCTTGCTACTTTGCTGTTTGTATTAGCAGGTTGTGGACAAAAACATTTATCAGTTCTTCACCCAGCTGGTGAAGTTGCTGATAAACAATTCTTTTTACTAATGCTTTCAATAGGCATTATGTTGCTAGTTATTGTTGTAGTTGTTGTTATATTCTTATTTGCAATGATTAAATTCCGTCGTAAAAAGTTAGGTGAAGATTATGTACCTAAAGACGTTGAAGGAAATCATAAATTAGAATTGGTTTGGACAATCATCCCAATTATTTTACTTATTATTCTAGCAATTCCTACTGTTATGCTTACGTTCTCACTTGGAGATACTAAAGCAATCGATAAAGTAGATGAAAAAGGTAAAAGTAAAGAACTTGTTATTGATGTAACTGCTAACCTTTATTGGTGGGAGTTTAGTTATCCAAATGAAAAAATTGTTACCAGCCAAGAACTGGTTGTACCAACAGATAAAAAAGTTTACTTCAGATTACATTCAGCTGATGTTAAACACTCATTCTGGGTACCAGCAGTTGGAGGGAAATTGGATACAAACGTAGAAGGTATTAATAAATTCTACTTAAAATTCGATGATAAAAGAGCTAAAGAAGTCAAAAATCTATTCTATGGTAAGTGTGCTGAGTTATGTGGACCATCACATGCTTTAATGGACTTTAAAGTGAAAGCCCTACCACAAGATGATTTTGATAAATGGGTTAAAGATATGAAAGATGTTAAAAAACCTGTAGCCGCTACTTCTAGTCAAGCTAAAGAGGGCGAAAAGGTATTTAACAAATCATGTGCAGGATGTCACGCTGTTACACCAACTGGAGATGGAGCTAAAGGTCCTAACTTAACAAACTTTGGTGATCGTGATTTAATTGCAGGTTACTTAAAACATGATGAAGAAAATCTTAAAAAATGGATTAAAGACCCAGAAAGCGTTAAACCTGGTAATAAGATGACTGGTCAATATAAAGTTTCTGATGAAGACATTGACGCTTTATCTGCCTACTTAATGGAAAGAAAAGTTGATAAGTAAGAATTGAAAGGGAGGTTACTCTAGTGTCTACTCAAAGTAAAAAGGGGTTTGGATCGACTATTTGGGACTATTTAACAACAGTCGACCACAAAAAAATTGCTATTTTGTATTTAATTGCTGGGGGATTATTCTTTGCTATCGGTGGTATCGAAGCAATGTTAATTCGTATCCAGTTAGCAGTTCCAGAAAACGACTTTGTTACAGCTGGACTGTTTAATGAAATTATCACAATGCATGGTACAACGATGATATTCTTAGCCGCAATGCCTTTATTATTCGGTTATATGAACGCAGTTGTTCCATTACAAATTGGTGCACGAGATGTTGCATTTCCATTCTTAAATGCATTAGGTTTCTGGTTATTCTTCTTTGGTGGAATATTCTTAAACTTATCTTGGATTTTAGGTGGAGCGCCTAACGCAGGTTGGACATCTTATGCAAGTTTATCTTTAGAATCGGCAGGGCATGGTATTAACTTCTATGCTCTAGGGTTACAAATTTCTGGTGCTGGTACATTAATTGCTGGTATTAACTTTGTAGCTACAATCGTTAACATGAGAGCACCTGGTATGACGTATATGCGTATGCCACTAATGACTTGGACAACATTTGTTGCTTCTACATTAATCGTATTTGCATTCCCGCCATTAACTATCGGTATTTTCTTATTAATATTCGATAGAATGTTTGGTACATCATTCTTTGTTGCTTCTCAAGGTGGTAACACAATTATTTGGGAACATTTATTCTGGATCTTTGGACACCCAGAAGTTTACATTTTAGTATTACCAGCGTTTGGTATATTCTCTGAAATTATACCTGTATTCGCTAGAAAACGTTTATTCGGTTATTCAGCGATGGTATTCGCTACAGTATTAATCGGTTTCTTAGGATTCATGGTTTGGGCTCACCACATGTTCACTGTAGGTTTAGGTCCAGTAGCTAACGCGATTTTCGCTGTTGCAACAATGGCAATTGCTGTTCCGACGGGTGTGAAAATATTCAACTGGTTACTAACTGTTTGGGGCGGTAGCGTAGAATTCACAACACCAATGTTATATGCATTATTCTTTATCCCATCATTCGTAATGGGTGGTGTAACAGGTGTCATGCAAGCATCAGCACCAGCTGACTATCAATTACATGACTCATACTTTATCGTTGCTCACTTCCACTACGTAATTGTTGGTGGTGTAGTATTTGCTTTATTAGCTGGTTTACATTATTGGTTCCCACTAATAGCTGGTAAAATGTTAAGTGAAAAATTAGGTAAAGTAACATTCTGGTTATTCTTTATTGGTTTCCATTTAACATTCTTAATTCAACATTTCTTAGGACTATGGGGTATGCCACGTCGAGTATTTACATACTTACCTGGTCAAGGATATGACATACCAAACTTAGTATCAACAATTGGTGCACTCTTCATGGCAGTAGCTGTTATTACTGAAGTTATCAATGTAATCATGACATTAGCTAAAGGTGAAAAAGTTGGAAAAGATGCTTGGGGAGACGGTCGTACTTTAGAATGGGCATTACCTGTACCAACACCTCATTATAACTTTGCACAAACACCATTAGTTCGTGGACTAGATGCATTATGGATTGAAAAAACACAAGGCGACGGAAAAATTCTTCCAGCTGAATCTTTAGATGAGATTCATATGCCAAACAATTCGTTTATTCCATTCATGCAAGCGTTCGGTTTATTCGTAGCAGCATTTGGTGCTATGTATTTTGCAGATGGTAAAGAATGGGCTCTAGATGCAGTTAAAGATTTACATGAAAAACCATGGGCAGTTTACGTATTGATTCTTGGTTTAGGTATTACTGCAGGAAGTATGATTGTGAGATCACTTAAAGATGATCATGGTCACCATATTTCTAAAGAAGAGTTATTAGAGTATGAAAGGGGTGAGCGTTAATGTCACATGAAGAAGCAAAATTTACAGCTGACAATTGGCCAAACCATCCTGAAACAGCATCTATGGAAGGTAAGAATAAACTCGTAGGATTTTGGGTGTTCTTAGGTGGAGAGGTTGCATTATTTGCATCACTATTCGCTACTTACTTAGCATTAAAAGATGCTGTGCCAAGTGAAGATCACTTATTAGCTAAAGATTTATTCCATTTACCATTAGCGTTCGTAATGACAATGTTATTATTAACATCATCTCTAACAAGTGTATATGCTTTATACCATATGCGTAATTTCAATGCTAAAGGATTATTTCTTTGGATTGGTATTACAATACTGTTAGGATTAGGATTCTTAGGATTAGAAATTTATGAATTCGTAGAGTATGTACATCAAGGTCATACATTCCGTTCAAGTGCGTTTGGTAGTGCCTTCTACTTCTTGGTAGGAACACACGGATTCCACGTACTTATAGGACTAGTATGGTTAACATTACTCATCTTCCGTAATAGAGGTAGAGGATTAAGTATTTATAATGCACATAAATTTAATACTGCTGCTTTATATTGGCACTTCATTGACGTTGTATGGGTGTTTATCTTTACAGTAGTATACTTGATGGGAGCGTTAGGATAATATGAGTCAACAAATAAATCATGACGCACAAGCACTTAGAGAGTATAGAAAGCGTAAAAGTACAAAAGAAATGCGTATGCAAGTTACAAACTTTGCTATTATGATTTTTGTTACTTTTGTTGCTTTCGCGTTAGTTGCTGCTGAACTTCCTAAAGAGTTCGTTATTCCAGTTATTTTAGGATTAGCAGTACTACAAGTTGTATTACAATTCTATTATTTCATGCATATGAAAGCTGAAAAACATGGCATATCAAAATTATTCATGATTACGGGTGTATTCTTCGGATTATCGTTTGTCGTAACGTTTATTTACATCGTATGGTTAGGCGATCCGTTATTCGTAAAAACGAAATAATTTATAAAAGACTCGAGAACTTTGTTATATAAGTTCTCGAGTCTTTTTATCTTTCATAATTGGTCATATCATTGTCATAACTATTTACATTGTTGGGTTGTTTAACGGTGGATTAAATTTTATAATGAAAGTAATGACTAAGTGGGGAAGTGTAAAGAGATGGGTAACTTAACCTCAATATCTATATTCGGTTTTTGGGCAAACTGGACGCCATTCTTCTTTGTAGGCGTATTATGTGTAATAATCTTATACTTTTTAATTTGTGGAAAATGGTATAAAGATATACCAGGTGGAAGACCTTTAAGAAAAGGTGAAGCAACACTTTTCGTTATCTTAATGTTAACGATATACTTTTTAGAAGGTGGACCTATTGATCTGCTTTCACATATCATTTTTAGTTTCCATATGTTGCAAATGGCTTTGTTATTTTTAATTGTAGTTCCGTTACTGTATTTTGCTATCCCAGAGTACATCATCAAATATTTGGAAGAGCTACCCGTAATTAATAAGATTGTTCAATTATTTACAAAGCCGATATTAGCAATTTTTCTTTTTAACGGTTTATTCTCTGTATATCATATACCACTTGTGTTAGATACTTTAAAACAAGATCTTGTTTTGCATGAGTTATATACGATTATTTTATTCATTAGTGCATGGTTTATGTGGCATCCAATATTTAATAAACATATTCCAGAAGAATTGCACATGAGTAATATTAAGAAAATCTTATATATCTTCTTTATCGGTGTACTGTTAACACCTTCATGTGGACTTATCATATTTAGTGGAACTGCAATGTATGAAACATACACATCAGGTAAAGCATGGCTTGGTGCGATGACTTTATGTGTACCTGCTGATACGTTAAATACAGTCGTACAAGGAACAGGGTTATCTGGTCCAGAATACTTTACGAATTTCACACCTTTAGAAGATCAGCAAACAGGTGGCGTCATCATGAAAGTTATGCAAGAAATCGTGTTTGGTATTTATTTATATATCATTTTCATGAGATGGTTTAGATATGAGAGGAAAAATGAAAAGCAAATCACTGAAGATAGCTTGAGAAAATTACAAGAGCAAAAAGCATTATATAATCAATTTAGATAGGATGTATGAAAATGAATTTACCAATTTTACCGACAATAAGTACAACTTTCATCGTATTAAGCGCAATTTTAGTTGCTATTGGATGGTACTTTATTGCACAACGAAAAATTGAAACACATAAAAAATTTATGATATCTGCTGCAGTTGCTGCAGTCGTATTCTTTACCATTTATGCTAGTAGAACAGTATTTATTGGAAATACTTCATTTGGTGGACCGGATAATATCAAAATTTATTATACAATTTTCTTGATTTTCCATATAACGCTAGCGACTGTCGGGGCAGTGATGGGGATCTATACGATTTATTTAGGTTGGACGAATAAACTTGATAGACACCGTAAATTTGGGCCAGTAACATCTATTATTTGGTTCTGTACAGCAATTACAGGTGTTGCCGTTTATTTATTATTATATGTGTTCTATCACGGTGGAGATACAACATCTATGATAAAAGCAATTTTAGGACATTAAATTAAAACCTCTCAATCTGCTTATAACGGATTGAGAGGTTTTTTGTTCATATTATATTTTAAAGTCTGTTTTGATAAGACCAGATTCTAGTATCGTTTTGATGACGATTAAGAATAATGGTCCGATAAAGAATCCAATAAAGCCGAGTAATTTTAAACCGATAAACATGGATATTAAAGTGGGTAATGGAGATAAACCGACACCCGTACCGAATATTTTAGGTTCTAATATTTTTCTTTGAACGAGTAAAATAACAGATAGAATAATCAGTTGGATACCGAGTGTCGAATCTCCAACTATATATGCGTAGATTGCCCACGGAATTGTAAAACCTGTCGCACCAATAATCGGTAAGATGTCTATAAACCATATAAATAAACTGATGACAAACGCTGAGTCAACGCCGATAATCAGTAGACCAACATAAGTAAATAACCAAGTTATAAAGCTTAATACAACAGTAGCAGATATCATCCCGATAATAGAATGACCTATTTTATTGTATATTTTATAAACTTCATGATAAGTCGACGGATAAAGATGTTGCTTTATAAATTTATGAATATTAGGTATTTCTAGCATAAATAAGAATAATGCTACAAGAAATACAACAAGGCTTATAATGAAACCTGGTAAAGAAGATACAACTTCTGTTATATTTTCAACACTTAAATAATTTGCGATTGAATCTCTCAATGAAGCAACAAAATTCTGTAGTTCTTTGTTGATTGTTACTGCCATTTCATCGGGTAATATAGCTTTCATTTTGTCGTTATATTGTTCAATTACAGTGATGAGAATATTAATTTTATTAGGTAAATCTTTAATAAATAGTACAATCTGGTCTATTAATTTTGTTAAAAATAAAAATATAATAAATCCTGTTAGTGTGAGGAGTAACGTATAAATAATCGTAACGCTCCATTTTCGGCTTTTAATTTTATATGCTAATTTATTAACAAGTGGATTGAGCGCTAATGCGATAACAAGTGCAGTTATTAAAGGAATTGATATCGGTAAAATAAAATAAATAAATAGAATAGATAAAACTATAATGATGAATATGCTTATGTTTCGTTTGTTTATCCATTTTTTCATAATGATAACCTCTTTGCTCATTTATATAAAAATAAAGAGACGTGAAATATCACGTCTCTACTCTGTTAGTATTATTTTAATTAATGCGTACCTAATGTATTTAATGCATTAATATCTGATGTGATACGTTCAATTAGTAAGTTACAATGTGCAACTAAATTATCTGGGTAAACTTCATCATCTCCATATTCTACACCTGTTGGATAGTAGTGTTTACCGAGATATGGATTCATTAATTGAATTGTTGCGTTATTGGCACCGATGTCCCCTTTAAGTGCATAACCAGGAATTCTTAGGTAATAGACGCCTTCACTTATTTCATATTTAAAATCATAAGTGATACGTTCATAATCCCAATGTCCTCCAGCAATAAAACCATGTTTATTCATAACATCTTTTAATAGCTCTTGTTCTATGATAACCTTTTCAAGACCTGTATTATCAAATACCATGTATTTTTCCTCCCTCTAAGTACCTTTAAGTTTATTTTATGATAAAAGCGCCAATGTTGCAATGTACATTTATATTTAACAAATATGACAACATTTCGATTGATTTAGGTAAATGTTTTCCTGTAAAATGATATAATTGAATATAGGAATAAATGAGGAGGTAAATAGTTGAAAAATATTATCATAAAAGTTGTAGCAATAACTATTTTAATCATTGTACTCTTTTATTTATTCTATTCACCTAAATTAGAATTTGATGTATTAAAGAATCCTAACTACTCTCATGATAAAGCAAATGAGAATTATTATGAGCAGCAAGCTGAAAAATCAACTGGTAATGCAAAGTTGAAAGAAGGCGTAGGTACATATGTCTATAAAAATATTAAAGAAGTCATAAATGATTTAGGACAACCAGATAGGGTATATAAGGCAGAGCACGGTCGAAAGAATTATGTCTTCAAAAATAAAGAGCATTATTATTTAATATCTACTAAAAATGATAAAGTCTCTTCAGTATTTGCTACAGGAAATAAAGTGAATGTTTCACCGATTAAAATGAAACAAGATGCAACAAAGATTTTCAATGGTACAAATATAGATATGGAACCAGTTATTGAAAGTACATATGGAAAATATCAATTAGAGTTATCTGAACGTGATATTAAGACACAATTACTGATTAAATATGGTAATGTTTATACACAGGTCTTAATTGATAGTGAAACAAATGAAGTTATGGGTGTACAGTTTATGGATTCAGATGTTGTTGTTGAAAATGCACCTTTTTCAATGTCTAAAATAAATGGTGATAAAGATAACAAACTAAAGAGAACAGACAAACAAGACTTTCAAGCTCATATAAATAAAGATTTATCACTTCTTGAAATCGTTAATGAAATTAGAGAGATGAAAGATGTCAAACCATTACAGATTAATGATCAACTTACGTATATAACACAAATGGAAGCAGATTTAATTGAAGATGATATCAATGAGGAAGAAGCAGTTAAATCATTAGAAGATGGCATTACAAAACATATCAATAATCAAAAGATTGAATATGAATCCATTAACCAAAATTTAGCTTACAATTTCTATGATGTACCAACACTTATCAATAGCTGGTTAAACAACAACACCTATAGAGAAAAGTTATTAGGTAGTCAATATGATGAATTTGGTGCTGGTAATTCTCGCGAATACTATTCACTTGTTTTCAAAGAAAATAAAGAATAAAGGGGGAATCATATTATGTTTACTGCAGAAACAGTTGATATACTTGATCAATCAGATGAATTAAGCGCATGTATTAAGGATTCATATATTTATCAAGAATATCTCGAAGCAAAACATCAACTTGAAACAAATTTTGAAGTTAAAATATTAAGGCAAAAATTTGATCAAATTAAATCACATTATGATGATTGTTTAAGATTTGGTAGATATCATCCTGATTACAATAGAGTAATGAAAGAAACAAGACAACAAAAGAGAGCATATGAAATGCATCCAGTTGTTTCTGAATTTAAGACTAAAGAAACTGCGTTACAAGATTTATTAGATGAAGTGATTAGCATTGTTTCTTATTCAGTTTCAAGCAATGTTAAAGTGGATACGGGTAATCCATTCTTTAGTAGCGAATCACATGGTGGCGGTTGTTCTACTGGTGGTTCTTGTGGATGTTCAACGTAACATAAAAAAAGCTTTCCATTTGTCATTTGACAGATGGAAAGCTTTTTAAATTAGTATTGTTTTTTAATTAAGAAGTGTGCAGTATCTGGGCGATCAGTTACAATCGTATGTGCACCTTTTTGGATTAAATCATCCATTGTATCGATTTGGTTTACAACCCAATAAGCAACAGATATATTGAGCGATGTTAAAAATTGAATGAAACCTTCAGAGTCTAAAGGAAGGCCTTTAGCTTGTGTTGGAATTTGGAATGTATCAGATTTAGGTTGATACGTATGACCATATCCTGATTGATAAGCTAAGAATGCTTTAGCCACTTCGCTTTGACCTGTACCTAATGCAATGGAATCTTGAGCATATAAATTAAAGCGATCAATTTGTTCATCATAGAAACTTGTAATATTAACACGGTCTTCAGCTTTAAGGTCTGTAATTAAACGATATAAGTGTGAAGGTGCTAAACTACCACTATATGATTCAGGATGGTCTTTAATATCTATATTTACTAAGACATCTGGATATTCAGTTAATAACTCTTTTAAAGTGACGATTTTAGCTTTTGCATCTCCTCTATAAGGATGCTCGTTATTAATATCTTTGAAGTGGTATCCGAAATCTAATTGGCGAAGTTCTTCTAATGTATGATCACCTACATACCCTGAACCGTTACTTGTACGATCAACAGTGTCATCATGTGTTACGACAAGTACTTCATCTTTAGTAAGTCGAACATCTACTTCAAATCCAGTTACTTCGTATTTTAATGCATGATCAAAAGCTAAGCGTGTATGTTCTGGTCTTAACGCCATGCCTCCACGATGAGCGAATACATAAGGAGCTGGTTGTGTAAAGAATGGTTTAATCGTACGTGGTTTAACGTTTGATGTTGCTTTTGTCACAATCCAAGAACCCGCAACAATGCCTCCGATAAGACCTGTTGTTTTTAATAAATTAATTTTTGACATGTTATCCTATCCTTTCGAAATGCAAATAAAGACTTATATATATTCTATCAAATTGATTTAAGATAAGAAAGCAAGTCACATATGCTTGAAGTTATCTTCTTTCATCATTTTATAGAAAGTGCTAATATAAAAATAAAAAGCGTTAGGAGGTTATTTTGATGGAATTAGTAGAACGAATAAGTATTGTCGTATATTTAAAAAATATGAAACACGAACGACAATTACGCAAGTTTGGTAATATATACTTTGCACATAGAAAAGAACAATACGTCATGTTATATACAAATGAAGATAAAATAGATGACACTGTTCAACATTTAATGAAACTAAAATATGTTAAAGATGTAAAAGTCTCACCATTTAAATATGTTAAAAGAGATTACTCTAATTCGAATACGGACAAAAAAGAGTATTTAAACTTTTAACTATTGAAGCGGTGGCAAGTATCTTTCAAGTCTTAATACACCTTTTAAATAGGTGAAGTAAAGTTCATCTTCAGCGAAATCAGCACGAGATTTAACATCTAGACCTTTAACTTGTATGTGATATGCATTTGCCCATTCATTGATTAAATCAAACTTCTTATTTGAATCAGGATAAGGATATTTAATACCTTCCATTATCGTGTAAATCGCTTGGAAATGTTGACCTTTAGTAGGCTTCATAATGATACAAGCTGAAGATAGTTTCTCCTTAGATAATGGTGTATGTAACATAATAATGTCTGAAATGCGTTCATGGTTATATTCGATTAATGTTTGAAATTCAAATAAATCAGTTAGACCATGACCGATGACGATAAATGATTGTTTCATTTTTATAAACCTCGTTTTCGTTTAAATACTATATGGATAAGTATAAATAATAATTAATAATAAAGAAAGTGATGATTAACATTGAGAGTAATAGGTGGAAAATACAAGAGACTTCATATAAAAACAATAGATGGTCAATCAACGAGACCGACAACAGATAAAGTGAAAGAGAATATCTTTAATGGCCTTCAAGATTTAGAAGGTATTGGGTTAGATTTGTTTGCTGGCAGTGGTGGACTTGGTATCGAAGGATTGTCTAGAGGTTTAGATAAAGTGATTTTTGTGGACGGTAATTTCAAAGCAACTAAAATGATAAAAGAAAATTTAAACACATTATATATACCTGAAACTCAATACGAAGTTTATAAAAATGATGCAATTAGAGCGTTAAAAGCTTTAAATAAGCGCGACATTAAGTTTGATTATATATTTCTAGATCCACCTTATAGGAAATCGCTTATAGATCAATCATTAGAAAAAATTCAGACGTTTGACTTATTAAATGTAAATGGTACAATAATTTGCGAATTTGATAAAAGTGAAGACATAGATACAGGTGCGTTTAAAGTTCTTAAAAAGTATGAATATGGACTGACGCATGTTATGTTGCTAACAAAAGGAGAAGACAATGACTAAGAGAATAGCAGTTGTTCCAGGTAGCTTTGATCCAATAACATTAGGACATATTGATATTATTAAGCGTAGTGCTAAAATTTTTGATGAGATTCATGTTTCTGTATTGAAAAATGGTTCTAAAAAAGGCTTATTTAGTACAGAAGAGCGTGTTGAATTGATTAAAGAAGCGGTACAAGATGTACCTAACATAGTGGTTCATTCATTTCATGGTTTACTTGTAGACTTTTGTAAAGAAATAAATGCTAACACGATTGTAAGAGGATTAAGAGCTGTTAGTGACTTTGAGTATGAAATGCAATTGACATCTATGAATAAAAAATTAGATGACGACATTGAAACATTATATATGATGACAAATAATCATTATTCATTTATAAGTTCAAGTGTTGTGAAAGAAGTTGCTCAATTTGACGGCGATATTTCGGAATTTGTTCCTGAAAATGTGAATAAAGCATTGAAAGAAAAAATTAAAAATAAAGAGTCATAATAAAAAACGCATGCATATGTCATGCGTTTTTTATTATGACTGGTTTATTAAAATCAGTATCAGAATCACCTGAAATATATTGATATAAATCTGTTGCTTTGATTTCATTTGTGAAGTGAATAGCAGTTTGTTTATTAACATTTGTGACGATAGGTAATGGACATTCATCTTTAATAGATTTTAAATAAGCTTGTCCTTTTTTAGACATTGCAAGTACACGTATGGCAGTTGGATTATATTCAGAAACTTGTTCGTTCGTAACGTTTAATAAAATTGCGGTTAACAAGCGTTGTATTCGTGTCCATGTATATCTTTTAGATTTGAGTTTTTGTACAAACATTTCAAAGTTCGTACTATCTTTAATTTCTTTTTTTACTTTGAATTCTAATCCTTCAGTCATCATATATATGTCTCGCAATTCCTCGTGGGTAGCTCTTAATATTGTCCATTTTAATAATGGGAAAAAGTGATCCCAGTTAACTGCATGAGCGTGCTTTAATATATTTGAACTTGTTGTCGGTAAACTTAATTGATATGTATCGTCCTGTCTGAAATAGGCGTTACGTATAGAAGTTGCACTTGAAATGTGTGTTGTTTCGTTTAAATGAGCATCTAAATACATATTATCTTTTCTTTTAATCGTTGTTGGTTCTATTGCTAAGTTATGTTGCATAATATGTTTCACATATTCAATTGCAAGTAAATTATTTGAACCTTTAAGCATTTGATTATGAGGTATTAATTCTGAAATGATTCTCGGGTGTGATTTTCCTTCTTTCAGCATTTGTTTGTATTTTTCACTTTTAGATACTTGTTCTATTTCTTTAATGGCATGTTTAATATCGTCAATATTTCCGGATTCGCTTCCGAAAGATAATGTGTCACATCCAAGTTGTTCTGCTATTTGAACACTGCCTTTAGCAAATAAATCACCAGATGATATGGCATATACAAGAGGCAATTCAATGACTAAATCTACATATTGAATGGCCATTTCGGCACGTTTAAACTTACTTAAAATTGCTGGTTCTCCACGCATTGTAAAAGAACCACTCATAATAGAAATAGCAATATCACTTTCTGTTAATTTTCTAGAAGATTCTGCGTGATATACATGCCCATTATGAAATGGATTATATTCTGTTATTAAAGCAACACTTTTCATTTGCATTTCCTCCCATTTCACTTCATCATAAGTATTGTATCAGATAATGAATGTTAAGAAAAAATCTTGACAAACATTGTCGTTAAGGTTACAATAATTTTTGTGTTTGTAAGAGGTGAACCCAGATGAAGTGGTCAATAACACAACTTAAAAAATACCAAAACGAACCATTTACTTTTGATAAAGAAATCGATATGAAATACCTTATTGATAGGGTAGATGAACTTATCGATATATCTCCAATAAAAGTAACAGGAGACGTTCAAGTGCGAATGCATGAGATAATTGTCAATCTTGACATTAATGGTGTATTGACGTTACCATGTGCCCGTACTTTAAAGCCAGTAGAGCTACCATTTGATACTACATCAGTAGAAATATTTGAGCTAGATGAATTTAGTGAAAGTAATAATGATGATGACGAATTGAGACATAAACTCGAAGGCGGCATGATTAATTTATTACCAATCATTGAAGAACTTGTTATTTTAGAGAAACCGTTACAAGTATTCTCTGAAGGTAGCGAAGATATTTCAATGGCAGGCGATGGTTGGGAAGTTATTGGCGAAGATCAAATTGAGTCAACCGAAGATTCAGAACAAGAAACTGAAAAGAAAGTTGATCCAAGACTTCAAAAATTACAACAATTCTTCGATGACGAAAAATAATCGGAAAAGTGTTTATAAAATTTAAGGAGGAATAAGACATGGCAGTTCCAGCTAGAAGAACTTCAAAAACAGCTAAAAGAAAACGTCGTACGCATTTCAAAATCTCAGTACCAGGTATGGTAGAATGTTCAAACTGTGGAGAAATGAAATTATCTCACCGTGTATGTAAAGCATGTGGATCATACAAAGGTAAAGAAGTCGTTTCTAAATAATAATTAATATTTAAACACCTAAACTAAGGTGCTTAAGACTGTCATCAATGTCTTTGACTTTGTTGGCAGTCTTTTTTCGTTTATAATAATTTTATATCATAATGAGAAGATGAGGCGTTACTATGGAAGAAATTACTTCAGTTCAAAATAATAAAATTAAACAAATGAATAAATTAAAAAAGAAAAAAGAACGTGTTAAACAAGGACAATTTCTTATTGAAGGCTTTCATTTAATCGAAGAAGCTTATCATAGTCAACTGACTATTGTTACGTTATTAGCAGTAGATTATGCAAGAGTTGATGAGAAAATTGTTGAATATGCAAAGGAAGCATATGTCATTAATTTTAAAGTAGCGGAATCATTATCAGACACAACGTCACCTCAAGGTATATTTGCGGTTGTTGAGATGCCTAAATATGAAACGAGTAATTTTAAGCAAGTCCTTGTATTAGATAGAGTTCAAGATCCAGGTAATATGGGCGCATTGATTCGTAACGCTGATGCTGCAGGTATGGACGCTGTTGTTTATTCAAAAGGTAGTGCAGATCCGTATCAAGATAAAGTATTACGTGCTTCACAAGGTAGTGTCTTTCATTTACCAGTTGTTGAGGAAGATATATTTGAATTTATGGAACAATTTGATGGCGAAACTTATGGAACAAGTCTTCAAAATGCAGTTGAATATCGAGAAGTAAAAAGTCATTCAAACTTTGCATTAATTATGGGTAATGAGGGGGCAGGCGTTGATTCAGCAATACTTGAACAAACGACCAAGAATCTTCATATACCGCTATATGGCAAAGCTGAAAGTTTAAATGTCGCTGTTTCTTGTGGTATCTTGCTTTATCATTTGAAAGGTTGACCAATTATATAATATTTAATATAATGATTTCATAATCAATATGAGCTTACAAAAGGACGTAAATTAATGTTTACACATGACAAGGGAATGGATTCGAGACTGAAAAATCCTATGTTGTAACTTAATTTTTTTCATCTTTTTAGCTACTTAAAGAAATTTAAGTCGGAATGTAGATCCGTTATCAACATATAAGTGTATGCATAACTATGTATAAATTTGGGTGGTACCACGGAAGACTTCGTCCCTCTATATTTGAGGAGGCGAGGTCTTTTTTTCGACCAAAATAGGAGGATATATATGTCATTACGAGAAAAGTTATCTGAATTAAGACAAGATGCGCTTGTAAGAATTAATGAAGCAAAAGCAGAAAGATCATTACAAGACGTGAAAGTAAATTATTTAGGTAAAAAAGGCGTTATTACAGGCCTTATGAAAGAAATGAAAGAATTACCTAAAGAAGAAAGACCAGAATTCGGTCAACTTGTGAACGAAGTACGTAAAGCTGTTGAGAAAGAAATCGAATCTAAACAAGTACTTTTAGAAGAGGAAGCATTAAACCAACAATTAGAGAATGAAACAATCGATGTAACGTTACCTGGTAGAAAAGTAAGTTTAGGTGCGAAACATCCACTAACTAAAATCAATGAAGATTTAGAAGATTTATTTATTGGCTTAGGTTATGAAATCGTTGAAGGTTATGAAGTAGAATCTGACTATTATAACTTTGAAGCACTTAATTTACCAAAGTCTCATCCAGCGCGTGATATGCAAGATACTTTTTATATTTCAGAAGAAATCTTAATGCGTACACATACATCACCTGTACAAGCGAGAACTTTAGAAAAACGTAATGGTGTTGGACCAGTTAAAATTATCTGTCCAGGTAAAGTTTACCGTAGAGACTCTGATGATGCGACACACAGTCATCAATTCACACAAATTGAAGGTTTAGTCGTAGCTGAAAATATCAAAATGAGTGACTTAAAAGGAACATTAGAATTATTAGCACGTAAATTATTTGGTAAAGATCGTGAAATTAGATTAAGACCAAGTTTCTTCCCATTCACTGAACCGTCAGTTGAAGTAGATGTGTCATGTTTCAAATGTAAAGGTAAAGGATGTAACGTTTGTAAACAAACAGGTTGGATAGAAGTTCTTGGTTCAGGAATGGTACATCCAAATGTATTAGAAATGGCAGGATTTGATTCAAATAAATATTCTGGATTTGCTTTTGGTTTAGGACCAGACAGAATGGCAATGTTGAAATATGGAATTGAAGATATTAGACATTTCTATACAAATGACGTGAGATTTTTAGAACAATTTAAGCCTGTAGAAGATGGTGGTGAAGCATAATGTTAGTAAGTAAAGAGTGGTTAAGTGAATATATAAATATAGATGTTAATACTGAAGATTTAGCTGAGAAAATTACAAGAAGTGGTATTGAAGTTGATAGTGTTACACATTATGGAGACGATATTAAAAAATTAGTCGTTGGATATGTGCTTTCTAAAGAAAAACATCCAGAAGCAGATAAACTGAATATTTGTAAAGTGGATGTAGGTGAAGAAGACCCCGTACAAATCGTTTGCGGTGCACCAAATGTAGATAAAGATCAATATGTCATCGTTGTAAGAGTAGGTGGTCGTTTACCTGGTGGCGTTAAAATAAAAAGAGCTAAATTACGCGGTGAAGTATCTGAAGGTATGATCTGTTCATTGCAAGAAATAGGTATCGATGCAAATGTGATGCCTAAAAAATATGCAGATGGCATTTACGTCTTCTCAAACGAACCAACGCCTGGTAGTGATGCACTAGAAGCATTATTATTAAATGACGATGTATTAGACTTTGATTTGACACCAAATAGAGCAGACTGTTTAAGTATGCTTGGTGCTGCGCATGAAGTAAGTGCATTATATGGCAATGACATACAATACCCAAATACTTCTTTAGATGAATCTGAAGAACAAGCTAGTCAATCATTATCAGTTACTGTTCAAGATCAAGAAGGTGTTCCATTTTATGCAGCGAGAGTTGTTAAGAATGTAACAATTGCACCATCACCATCATGGATGCAGTCTAGATTAATGAAAGCTGGCATTCGTCCAATTAACAACGTGGTAGATGTTTCGAATTACGTGCTTTTAGAGTATGGTCAACCGTTACACATGTTTGATCAAGATCAAATTGGGTCAGATCAAATTGTTGCACGTTATGCACATGAAAATGAAAAAATCACGACATTAGATAATGTTGAGAGAGAACTACTGACTTCAGACCTCGTTATTACAAATGGTCAAGAACCAATTGCAATCGCTGGTGTCATGGGTGGCGATTTCTCAGAAGTTACAGAAAACACTCAAAATGTCGTAATCGAAAGTGCATTGTTTAATGCTACAAATGTAAGACAAACGTCAAGACGATTAGGCTTAAGAAGTGAAGCTTCAAGCAGATTCGAAAAAGGTATTGCGAGTGAAAGAGTACTCGATGCTTTAGATAGAGCAGCAAAATTATTACAAGATATTGCTGGTGGAACTGTGTTAAGTGAAGTTGTATCAGACGGTACTTTACCAGAATTGTCTCGTACGATAGACATTACGACACAAGATGTTAACCAATTAATCGGTTTTGATCTTTCTACAGATGAAATTAAAACAATATTTAATCGTTTAGGATTTGAAACGATTGTATTTGGAGATGCCTTTAAAGTAGAAGTGCCATCAAGAAGAAATGATATTTCTATTAAAGCAGACTTAATCGAAGAGGTTGCGCGTATTTATGGATACGACCAATTGCCTTCGACATTACCAAACTTTGATAATGCAACTGCTGGCTATTTAACAGATAATCAATTGAAGACACGAAAAGTTAAAGAAATTCTTGAAGGTGCTGGATTAGATCAAGCGATTACTTATTCATTAGTTCGTAAAGATATCGCTCAAAACTATACATTAGAACAACAAGAAGTTGTAGAGCTTATGATGCCTATGAGTGAAGACCAAGCTGTATTACGTCAAAGTTTATTACCTAGACTTGTTGACGCTACACGTTATAATGTTGCACGTAAGAATAAAAACGTTGCTTTATATGAACTTGGTAAAGTGTTCTATAGTAACGGCAAAGATCAATTACCAACAGAAGTTGAATTTTTAAGTGGTATTTTAACAGGACAATATACAGGTAATAAATGGCAACAAAAAGATGAACCTGTTGATTTCTTCTTAGTAAAAGGTATTGTAGAACGTCTTGCAGAACAATTAAACTTAACATTCACATATGAAGCTACTACAGTAGACTTATTACATCCAGGAAGAACAGCGTATGTTAAATTAAATGATGAAGTTGTTGGTTTAACAGCAGAGCTACATCCTAAAGTTGAAAAAGAAAATGACTTAGACCGTACTTATGTGTTTGAATTAAACTTTACAAAAATCTTAGGACAACCTGTTGGCAAAATTGAATACGAAGCAATTCCAAAATTCCCAGGGGTTTCAAGAGATATTGCACTAGTTGTTAACACAGAAGTTACGGTAGCTACACTTATTCATACAATCAATGAAAATGGTGCAGATATATTAAATCACGCAGAAGTATTTGACGTTTATGAAGGCGAACATATGGAACCAGGCAAGAAATCGGTCGCAATTCGCTTAGATTATTTAGACGTTAATGAAACATTGACAGAAGATAAAGTTTCAGCAGTACACGAGCAAATCTTAACAGCATTAGAACAAAATGGTGCGACATTAAGAGCATAATATATATAAATAAAAAACACAGTAATCTGAAGATTCATATCAGATTACTGTGTTTTTATATTATTTTTTTCGTTTGTTTGTTGAATTTGTAAGTTGTTTACCGATAAACCAAATTAAATAGCAAATAATGATTAGGGCAAGTATGACTTGCCAACTAAATGTGATAAGTAACATATTAATTTCTCCTTTTTCGATTAATAAGGTCTAATACTTTATCTCTATTTTTAAAATGTGTTTTCGTAATTTTATCTAACTGTTGCATATCATACTTTTGGACTATTTTTGCTGCTTCTAGATCTACTTTATTACTTGCGCCTTTAGGAATAATGACATTTAAAGATTTTGCTAATTGATCCATGTGTTTAACAAATGCATATCTTGCGATAATACTTGCTGCAGCAATTGCGATTGATTTTGATTCACCTTTTGTTTCAAAGTGTGTAATGTCTTTACGTGGCATTTGGCCGATAATATATCGTTCATATGTGCTTGCTTGTACGAACTGGTCAATTACAATTTGTTCTAATTCTTGTTCGTCGATTCTTGAGATGACATTTTTAATAGCTTGATTGTGAAGGACGGCTTTCATCTTAACTTGACTCCAACCTTCTGATTGCTTTGTATTGTAGTTGGGATTATCAAGTACAATTAGAGAATGAGGGCATATTTGTATAATTTGTTCAGCTAGTTCTACAATTTTAGGATCTGTTAAAGATTTGGAGTCCATCACACCAATTTCTTTTAATATTTTAGCGTTTTGTTTAGATACGTATGCTGCACATACTGTGAGTGGGCCAAAATAATCGCCACTTCCTGCTTCGTCACTACCAATTGTATTATGTATATCAAATTCATATTTTTTTGTAACAGTTGTTGCTTTAGATGGTGATGATGTAATGTTTTGTTTAAGTACTTCACTTGCTACTTGTTCTGCATCTTTACCTTGAAACATTATTTTTTTTGAACGGTATATTTGGACTTGTGTACTTTTTATTTTCTTGCGGGCTAAAGTGCCAGTTGGTAAGTTCTTTGTTTCCATATTATATTGTTTTATAAGTTGATTGATTGTATTGGAGTCAATTGTTTTTACGATGTTTGCCACTTTTAAGTCCTGCCTTTTTAATTTTTTCTATAAATAGAGTAGCATAAATTTATGATATAAACGAATTTTCTCAAATCAAGTTGGTGGATATTCATACACAAATGAACTTATGTCATGTATAATATAGTATGATTACATATATAGAAATCCATTTATAATTTGAACAGGGGTAGTATAATGAGTGAAAATAAAAATAGAGTGACAGTGGTTATAAATGATCAACATTATACAATTATTGGTGAAGACGATCCATCACATATTCGATATGTAGCTGGTAGAGTGGATGAAAAGTTGCAAGCGCTCGGGCAATTAAATGCAGGCTTGGATACAACGCGTAAATCTGTTCTTACAGCTGTTAATGTTATGCATGAATATGTTAAATTAGAAGAAGAAAATGAAAAGTTAAGAGAAGAAATCAAACAATTAAAAAATAAAGGACATTTAGAATGATAACATTACTTATATTTTTATGTTTAATTATAGGTGTCATCATTGGATATAGACGTAGTTTAGTATTACAATCATTACATTCTATCGGCACGATTAGTTCATTGGTGATTGCCAGCATTTGTTACGCACCATTTAGCAAGCAATTGCATTTAATATTACCTTATCCGAGTGCGTCTACAGAAGGTAAGAATGCAATATTTAATAATATTAATAATGAGAATGCATTTTATAATATTATGGCGATTCTCATTTTATTTGTTTTCACTAAAATAATTTTACAAATTGTAGCAACAGTATTTGATTTTTATCATCAAATGGAATTTGGCGGTAAATATGCAAGGTACTTTGGTATCGTACTTGGATTTATAGAAGCTTATTTAGTTGTGATTATCATATTAGCAGCATTTGCAGTTATTCCTGTAGCACCTTTTATAGATGCATTGCAACAGTCTTCTATTGGAAATGCAGTATTAACAAAGACACCATTTTTATCTGAACAATTAGTAAAATGGCTTTCAAATTAAATGAATTCATATTGAAAAAAGTCATGGGAGAACCTATGACTTTTTTTACGGAGGAATAGACATGTTAACAAAAAAAGATATCGTAAAAATGTTAGAAACAATTGCAATATACATGGAAATTAAAGGTGAGAATCCATTTAAAGTATCAGCATACAGAAAAGCGAGTCAATCATTAGAAACAGATGAAAGAACGTTAAATGAAATTGAAGATGTGACATCTTTAAAAGGAATTGGTAAAGGTGTAGGTGATGTCATAAATGAATATATAGATAATGGGACACAAAGTTATTTAGATGAATTAAAACAAGAAATTCCAGAAGGACTCATTCCATTACTAAAAATACCTGGATTAGGTAGTAAAAAAATTGCGAAATTATATAAAGAATTAGATATAAAAAATAAAGAAGATTTAATCAAAGCGTGTGAAAATAATCAAGTGTCTGAATTACCAGGCTTTGCGAAAAAGACTGAACAAAAACTTCTTGAAGAAGCGAAAGTGTTAGGTCAACGACCTGAAAAATATCCAATCAATACTATGATTAAAGCACATGAAGTTATTAATCAATTTTTAGATAATATTGAAGACATTAATCAATATCAAGTTGCAGGTAGTTTCAGAAGAATGAAAGAAATGAGCAAAGACTTAGATTATATTATTTCGACTGAAGAACCTACAAAAGTACAACAGGCTCTGCTTGAGTTTCCAAATATTAAAGAACAAATTGCTGTTGGACAAACGAAAGTTTCACTAGATTTACAAATTGAAGATGATGTTATTGGTGTTGATTTTAGACTGATTCAACCAGAAGCTTTCTATCATACATTGCAACATTTTACAGGTTCAAAAGATCATAATATTAAAATTAGACAACTTGCTAAACAAAAAAATGAAAAAGTAAGTGAATACGGCATAGAAGAAGCAAATGGTAACATCATTACTTATCAAAGTGAAAAGGAAATTTATGATCATTTTAACGTGTCATATATACCACCAACAATGCGTGAGGATGGTACAGAATTTGATAAAGATATTCAAGATATTATACAGTTAGAAGATATTAATGGTGATATTCATATGCATACAACTTATAGTGATGGTGCATTTAAACTTGAAGAAATGATTGAAGCGGCAATTGAACGACAATATGAATTTATTTGTATTACTGACCATTCTAGAAGTTTAGCAGTAGCAAATGGATTATCTATTGAACGTTTATTGGAACAAAACGAAAAAATTAAAAAACTGAATGAATCGTATAAAGAAATTGATATTTATAGTGGTACAGAAATGGATATTAAACCAGATGGTAGTTTAGATTATCCAGATGACGTATTGAAAGAATTAGATTATGTTATTGCAGCAATTCATCAAAGTTTCAATCAATCTGAAGAAGAGATTATGAATAGACTTAGAACTGCATGTGAAAATCAATACGTCAGACATATTGCACATCCAACAGGAAGAATTATTGGTAGAAGATATGGATACCGTCCGAATATTGATGAACTTATTAAATTGGCAAGAGAAACTAATACAGTATTAGAACTGAATGCTAATCCACAACGATTAGATTTAAACGCTGACGTATTAAAAAATAATCCTGACCTAATGATTACAATCAATACAGATGCCCATCATATTGATCATTTTGATTTCATGAAATATGGTGTTGGGACGGCTCAAAAAGGTTGGGTTAAAAAATCACAAGTGATAAATGCTAAATCACGTGAAGCATTTAAAAAATGGATCCAATCAACAAAATAAAGTATTAAAAGAAGAGGGAAGATAATATGAATGAGAAAACATTAAAAGTTCTTGAATATCCCTTAATTATTCAACAATTGTCTACTCATGCGACAAGTGATATTGCTGAACGTATTATTAACGAACTTAAACCAAGTGATGAACTTGAAACAGTTCAGCAAAGCATAAATGAAACAGACGAAATGACTCAAATTTATAATAAACATAGAGTACCTGGTTATTCAGGCCTGAAAGATATTAAGTCTTATGTAAGACGTGCAGAAATTGGCAGTTTGTTAAACGTTGAAGAATTAAACCAAATTAAACGTAATATTCAAGTTCAAAATAGATTCAAAACATTTTACGCAAGTATTGTTGATGAAGATGAAGCAATCCTTTATCCAAATATCGATGGTTATGTAGCGCAATTGCCAGTTTTAAGTGACTTGCTTAATCAAATAAATGAACAGTGTGACGAACACGATTTGTTTGATACGGCAAGTCCGAAATTAGCTGAATTGAGACATCAAATAAAAAAAACGAACGATCGTATTAAATCAAGATTAGAGCAAATGGTTAGATCTTCAGCTAATCAGAAAAAATTATCGGATTCAATTGTAACGGTTAGAAATGATAGACATGTACTTCCGGTTAAAGCAGAATATCGTCAAGATTTTAATGGTATTGTGCATGATCAATCTGCATCTGGCCAAACATTATATATTGAACCAAGTGCAATTGTTGAAATGCATAATCAAATTGCTCAAGTTAAAGCTAAAGAAAAAGAAGAAAAAGATAGATTGTTATATATACTGACAGAACAAGTTAGCGAAGTAGGCTATGAATTACTTTCAAGTACAGAAGTTATGGGGCATTTAGACTTTGTAACAGCAAAAGCTAAATTTGGTGCAACTAATAAAGCTACTAAACCAATCATATCTGAAGATAGAGCAATATATTTACCTAAAGCAAGACATCCATTAATTAATCAATCAGAAGTTGTTAGCAATACGATTGAATTTAAAGAAGACATTAATGCTGTTATTATTACAGGTCCTAATACAGGTGGTAAGACAGTTACTTTAAAAACAGTTGGTCTAATCACGTTAATGGCACAATCTGGTTTGTTAATTCCCACATTAGATGGCGCAATTATAACAATATTTAAGAAAGTATTTTGTGACATTGGTGATGAACAATCTATTGAACAATCGTTATCGACGTTTTCATCACATATGAAAAATATCGTCAATATTATTGATCAAGCGGATAAAGACTCATTAATATTATTTGATGAATTAGGAGCAGGAACTGATCCTAGTGAAGGTGCAGCATTAGCAATGAGTATTTTAGATTATACGATTGAAAGAGATGCTTTAATCATGGCTACAACACATTACCCTGAACTTAAAGCATATAGCTATAATCGAGAGAAAGTGATGAATGCGAGTGTTGAATTTGACGTTGAAACTTTAAGACCAACTTATAAATTATTAATGGGCATACCAGGACGTTCAAACGCATTTGAAATTTCTAAAAAATTAGGACTTAAAAATGAACTCATCAATCATGCAAAATCACTGATTGGTCAAGATGAAAAAGAAATCAATGTCATGATAGAATCACTTGAGAAAAATGCTAAATCTGTTGAAAATGATCGTATTGAAGTTGAAAAATTAAAACAAGAATCTATAGACTTGCATCAATCATTAACACAGGAATTACAACGATTTGAAAACTTCAAAACACAATTGATGGATGAAGCGAGAAATAAAGCCAATCAAGAAGTTAAACAGAAGACTGAAGAAGCGGAAACAATCCTTCAAGAACTTAGAGATATGCGAGATAATTCAGCTGCAAATGTAAAAGAGCATGAACTCATTGAGCGAAAGAAACGACTTGATAATCAATATACATCTCAATCTCTGAAACAAAATGTTAAGAAAGAACGTCACGATAAGATTGAAAAAGGTGATGACGTTAAAGTATTATCATACGGTCAAAAAGGTGAAGTTATCGATGTAATCAGCGATGAAGAAGTAGTAGTTCAGATGGGTATACTAAAAATGAAAATAGAAGTAAAAGATTTAGAAAAACTAGATAAAAAGAAAAAACAACCAAGTAAAGTTGTTCCTAGAACGAATCGATCTACTATAAAAATGGATTTAGATTTACGTGGTTACCGATATGAAGATGCTATGTTAGAATTAGACCAATATATCGATCAAGCAGTACTTTCTAATTACGGTACAGTAAACATTATTCATGGTAAAGGTACAGGTGCATTACAAAAAGGTGTAGCTGACCATCTTAAAAAACATCGTTCTGTAGATTCATATCGTACAGGTATGCCTTCAGAAGGTGGATTTGGTGTTACAGTTGTAACATTGAAATAAGGAGGAAACATATTGGATAATTTTGATATGTATAAACTAGCTAAAGTATTACTCGTTATTTCTGCTTTAACATTTATAGCAGGTATTGCATACTTAATATTTTTATAAGGAGGAATTTTCTTGATAAATACAAATGTTGAAAACCACGTTCTTTATATACAATTAAATCATGGCCCGGTAAATGCTTTAAATGAGGCAGTATTAAATAGCATTATTGAAGCAATTGAAACAGAAGGATTCGATGAAGATGTGAAAGTCATCGTTATAAAGGGTAATGAAAAATGTTTCTCTGCAGGTGCAGATATTAAATCATTCCCAGAACTAACTAAACATGAAAGATTAGATTTAGCTTCTACAAGTGCTAAATTATTTAGATTGATTAAGACATGTCATAAGCCAGTTATTAGTTCAATTCATGGTGTTTGTTTAGGCGGTGGCTTTGAACTTGCTTTAGCATGTGATATGAGATTAATCACGAAAGATACAAAAGTAGGATTACCTGAAATTAATTTAGGTATATTCCCAGGCTTTGGTGGTGTTAGACGATTATCAGCTATGGTAGGTCAACATAAAGCATTACAAGCTGCGTTAACAGGTGAGAATATCAATTTAGATGAAGTTAAACATTTATTTAATGAAATAGTAGAAGATAAAGAAGCACTAGAACAGGCTACTGAAAAATTAGCTAATACTATCGCTTCTAAATCTTTAGACTCTATTAAAGTCATCAAGCAAATGTCTAATTTAGATTTATCATTAGAAAGTGATCAAATTGAAGAAAGACATTTCGTTGATATTATTGAAAGTGACAATGCAAAAGAAGGTATTGATGCATTTATGAACAAAAGAAAACCTGAATTTAAGTGATTGCTAATATAGTTCATATCAAGTACAATACACTTTGAGCAAACAACATGCATTGCAAAATAAAGCGTGCTATACTCTCATTATCATAAGTTAACAAGGAGGATTTTTCCAATGGCATTATTAAAAGCAACAGATGCAAATTTCGATGAACAAATCAAAGAAGGCGTTAGTTTAGTGGACTTCTGGGCACCATGGTGTGGACCTTGTAAAATGATCGCGCCAGTATTAGAAGATTTAGCTAAAGACGTTGAAGGTAAAGCTAACATCGTTAAATTAGACGTAGATGAAAACCAAGCAACAGCAGCTAAATATGAAGTTATGAGTATCCCAACTTTAATCGTATTTAAAGATGGCGAAGCTGTAGATAAAGTAGTAGGTTTCCAACCTAAAGAACAACTAGAACAAGTATTATCTAAACATTATTAATCGTTATAACCTATGATTAATCCAAACTGTCTACAAAGCATATGACTTTGTAGGCAGTTTTTGTGTGATGATAGATATTTATATAGAACGTATGTTTTGGTCAATGTAAATTTTATTGATATAATGAATTTAAAAAGGTAGGTGATAAAGGTGGAAGACTACCAAAAGAAAATTAAGCAAAAACTTGATGTATTACCAACGGAGCCTGGATGTTACATCATGAAAGATAGACAACAAACGGTTATATATGTTGGAAAAGCTAAACGATTAAGAAACAGAGTTCGCAGCTATTTCACAGGTGCACATGATGAAAAGACAACTCGGCTCGTAGGTGAGATTAGAGATTTTGAATTTATCGTGACTTCAAGTGAAATAGAATCTTTATTACTTGAACTTAATTTAATCAAAAAACATCAGCCACGCTACAATATATTATTAAAAGATGACAAAAGTTATCCATTTATAAAAATTACAAAAGAAAAACACCCTAGACTTATCGTGACGAGAACTGTAAAAAAAGATTCGGGTAAATACTTCGGACCATACCCAAATGCTTATGCTGCACATGAAACGAAAAAATTACTAGATAGAATTTATCCATTAAGAAAATGTGTCACAATGCCAAATAAAGTATGCCTGTATTATCATATTGGACAATGTTTAGGACCTTGTGTATATCCAGTCGAACAAAGTCAGTATCAAACGATGATTAAAGAAATTACTGATTTTCTAAATGGCGATGACAAAACGATTGTCAATGATTTGAACGAGAAGATGAATCAAGCGAGTGAAGCATTGAAGTTTGAGGAAGCAAAAGAATACCGTGATTTAATACAACATATTGAAATGTTAAATTATAAACAAAATATGATGTCAGCGGACATGACGATGAGAGATATATTTGGCTATTCTGTAGATAAAGGGTGGATGTGTATTCAAGTATTCTTTATTAGACAAGGCAAACTAATTGAAAGACAAGCATCTATGATACCCATTATTCAAACAGCAGAAGAAGAATTCTATACATTTATCGGTCAATTCTATTCTTTAAACCAACATTTAACACCAAAAGAAATTCATATCCCGAAGAATTTAGATATAAAAACAGTTGAATCAGTTGTTGATTCAAGAGTGATTCAGCCTAAAAGAGGTCAGAAGAAAGAAATGGTGGATCTTGCTATAAAAAATGCGAGCATCTCACTTAAAAATAAATTCGAATTAATTGCGAAAGATGAATCTAGAACTGTCAAAGCTATCGAGAACTTAGGTGAGGCAATGGGTATTCAAACACCGATTAGAATTGAAGCATTTGATAATTCTAATATTCAAGGTGTGGATCCAGTCTCTGTTATGATTGCTTTTGTGGATGGTAAACCAAGTAAAAAAGACTATCGTAAATATAAAATTAAATCCGTTAAAGGGCCAGATGATTACAAGTCTATGCAAGAAGCAGTTCGAAGAAGATACACAAGAGTATTAAAAGAAGGTCTACCAATACCTGATTTGATTATTGTCGATGGTGGTAAAGGTCATATGTCTTCAGTTAGAGATGTATTAGAAAATGAACTAGGACTTGATATACCCATTGCAGGGCTAAGTAAAAATGATAAACACCAAACCTCAGAATTATTGTATGGATTACAAGCTGAAATTATACCACTAAAGAAAAATTCACAAGAATTCTATTTACTTCAACGAATTCAAGATGAAGTACACCGATTTGCAATTAGTTTCCATAGATCAACACGACAAAAAACAACACTTAAGTCAGCTTTAGATGAAATAGAAGGTATTGGACCAAAACGTAAACAAACCTTATTAAAACATTTCGGTTCAATTAAAAAAATGCGAGAAGCACATTTAGAGGATTTTGTGAAAATTGGTGTTCCTAAAAAGGTTGCTCAAAACCTAGTAGATAAGCTTAGTAAATAAATGGTAAAATTACAACAAAAAATCTATATATTTGGGTGTGAGAATAATTCTCATGCCCAAATTCATACTTAATGATGTTACAATATACATGTAAATGCTCATCGAATTTTTTTTGGGATGTATGTAATCGTTTTCAGATTATTATGTTCTTAATATAACGATAGGGCCATAGATTAAAGTTAGGGGGGACTTCTTTTGGCGTCAAGCGAAAAACAGTTTATTTTACGTCGTATTCATTCATTATTAGGTGTAATTCCTATAGGAATATTCTTAATTCAGCATTTGGTTATTAACCATTTTGCAACGATAAGTCCAGAGGCTTTTAATAAAGCATCAGATTTTATGTGGAACTTACCATTTAAAATTGTATTAGAAGTTGTAGTTATTTATATTCCTATACTATTCCACGCTATTTATGGATTATACATAGCGTTTACAGCTAAAGAAAACGTAGGAAGACATTCACTATTTAGAAACTGGATGTTCTTATTACAACGTATAACTGGTATCATATCATTTATTTTCATAGCTGTTCATGTATATCAAACACGTATTCAAGCTGCATTAGGACATCACGTTGACTTTGATATGGTTTCAGATATTTTATCTAATCCAATTTCTGTAACGCTTTATGTTATTGGTGTATTAAGTGTTATATTCCATTTCTCAAATGGTTTATGGTCATTCTTCATCACTTGGGGAATTACACAATCACCAAAATCACAACGTATTATGACTTATGTGACTTTATTTGTATTTATCGTAATTAGTATCATTGGCTTAAGAGCTATTTTTGCATTCGTATAGGATTTATACTTTTTAGGGGAGTGACAATTTTTATGGCAAACAACAAAATCATTGTTGTCGGTGGTGGTTTAGCTGGACTAATGGCAACTATTAAAGCTGCTGAACAAGGTGCACAAGTTGATTTATTCTCATTAGTTCCTGTTAAACGTTCACACTCTGTTTGTGCTCAAGGTGGTATTAATGGAGCTGTCAATACTAAAGGTGAAGGTGACTCTGTTGACATTCACTTCGATGACACAGTGTATGGTGGAGATTTCCTTGCTAACCAAACACCTGTAAAAAATATGACTGCAGCAGCACCTAGTATCATACATTTATTAGACAGAATGGGTGTTATGTTTAACCGTACACCAGAAGGTCTTTTAGATTTCCGTCGATTCGGTGGTACTTTGTATCATAGAACTGCATTCGCAGGTGCAACAACTGGACAACAATTATTATATGCATTAGACGAACAAGTTAGAAGTTTCGAAGTAAAAGGTTTAGTTACGAAATATGAAGGTTGGGAATTTTTAGGGATAGTTAAAGATGAGGAAGATGCTGCACGCGGTATTGTCGCTCAAAACTTAACTAACTCTAAAATCGAATCATTTGGTTCAGATGCTGTTATTATGGCAACAGGTGGACCAGGTATCATATTTGGTAAATCTACAAACTCAATGATTAATACAGGTTCAGCAGCCTCAGTTGTTTATCAACAAGGTGCTAAATATGCAAATGGTGAGTTTATTCAAATTCATCCAACTGCAATTCCTGGTGATGATAAATTAAGATTAATGAGTGAATCAGCTCGTGGTGAAGGTGGACGTATTTGGACGTATAAAGACGGGAAACCTTGGTATTTCTTAGAAGAAAAATATCCTGATTATGGTAACTTAGTACCTCGTGATATTGCGACTCGTGAAATATTCGATGTTTGTGTGAACCAAAAACTTGGTATCAACGGTGAAAACATGGTTTACCTTGATTTATCACATAAAGATGCACATGAGTTAGATGTTAAGCTTGGTGGTATAATAGAAATATATGAAAAATTCACTGGTGACGACCCTCGTAAAGTCCCAATGAAAATTTTCCCAGCAGTTCATTATTCAATGGGCGGTATCTGGGTAGACTTTGATCAAATGACGAATATTAAAGGTTTATTCGCTGCTGGTGAATGTGACTATTCACAACACGGTGGTAATAGATTAGGTGCAAACTCATTATTATCAGCTATTTATGGTGGTATGGTTGCAGGACCAAATGCGGTTAAATATGTTAAAGATATCGAAAGATCATATACAGAAATAGATGAAGAAATTTTCCAAAAACGCATAAATGAAGAACAAGAAAAATTCGATCATTTATTACAACTTAAAGGTACAGAAAATGCATATAAGTTACACAAAGAATTAGGAGAAATTATGACTGCCAATGTTACAGTTGTTCGTCATAATGATAAACTTCTAGAAACAGATAAGAAAATTGTTGAGTTGATGGAAAGATATCAAAATATTGATATGGAAGATACATCTACTTGGAGTAACCAAGCTGTATTCTTTACGCGTCAATTATGGAATATGTTAGTACTAGCAAGAGTTATTACGATTGGTGCTTATAATCGTAACGAATCACGTGGTGCGCATTACAAACCAGAATTCCCAGACCGTAATGATGAAGAGTGGTTAAAAACAACGATTGCTCAATATAGAGGACCTAAAGAAGCACCAGAATTTTCATATGAAGAAGTGGATATTAGTCACATTAAACCTCGTAAACGTGATTACTCTAAGAAATCTAAAGGAGGTAAATAATTATGGTAGACACTCAAACAGTTGAAAACAATGCACAAGGTCAAAACCAAGAAAACAAAACGATTTCTATCATTATCAAACGTCAAGAAAATGATAAATCTCAACCTTATGAAGAAAAATTTGAAATTCCATATAGACCAAATATGAACGTTATTGCAGCTTTAATGGAAATCCAAAGAAATCCGATTAAGTCAAATGGTGAGAAGACGACACCAGTAACTTGGGATATGAACTGTCTTGAAGAAGTTTGTGGTGCATGTTCTATGGTTATTAACGGAAAAGCACGTCAATCATGTTCAGCTATTATTGATCAATTGGAACAACCAATTAAACTTGAACCAATGAAGACCTTCCCAGTTATTCGTGATTTACAAGTTGACCGTTCTCGTATGTTCGATAACTTGAAAAAAGTTAAAGCATGGGTACCAATTGATGGTACTTATGACTTAGGACCAGGGCCACGTATGCCTGAGAAGAAACGTCAAACAGCATATGAACTTTCTAAATGTATGACATGTGGTGTGTGTTTAGAAGTTTGTCCGAACGTAAACGTGAATAATAATTTCATGGGTGCTCAAGCAATTTCTCAAGTTCGTTTATTCAACTTGCATCCAACTGGAAGCATGACTAAAGATGAACGTATTAAAGCACTGATGTCTGATGGTGGTATACAAGAATGTGGTAGTTCTCAAAACTGTGTAAATGCTTGTCCAAAAGGTATTCCTTTAACAACATCAATCGCAGCGATGAACAGAGAAGCTACTTTCCAAATGTTTAAATCATTCTTCGGTTCAGATCACGAAGTAAACTAATAAAGATATGAATAAGAGGGAGCGGGACAGAAATCTAATTTGTATAAAAAGATTTCGTAGTCTCGCCCCGGCAAGGATGACTAGTGTTGAAAAAAAGCTTGGTACAAACGTATTTCGGGTTCAGTCAGCTACTGCCAAAATACTATAAGAGGCTGGGGCATAATTTTATGTCTTGGCCTTTTATTTGTTTATTTATATAACATAAAGACCAATTCATTAACTGCATATAAGGGTATGTGTTATTATTATTAATATAAGTTTGATGAGAAAAGAGGTACAAACAACTATGGAAGAAATTACAAAACAGATTGAATATTCGTTAAGACATATAGTAGAAAGAACGAAATTAAAATCAAGAGGGCAGTTAAAGGTTTATGATATAACACCGCCTCAATTTATTGCTTTACAATGGCTCAATGAGCATGATCAAATTACAATTGGTGAGTTATCTAAACGTTTGTTTTTAGCATATTCTACAACAACAGATATTGTAGATAAACTTGAGAAAAAAGAACTCGTTCAACGTATTCAATCTGAGAAAGATAAAAGAGTATTCCACGTCAAGTTGTTAGAAAAAGGCACGGCACTTATTGACGAAGTTGTTCAAGCGAGACAAATTTATACTGAAGATCTTCTATCTATAATGGAAGATGAAGATAAAATAAAGTTTAAAGAAGCGTTAGAAATTATGTTAAAAAGAATGCGAAGTGAAGATGAATGAATAAACCAATTGGCGTAATCGACTCAGGGATTGGTGGTTTAACAGTTGCTAAAGAAATCATGCGACAATTGCCAAATGAGACGATATTTTATTTAGGTGATATTGGAAGGTGTCCATATGGCCCGAGAACAAGAGAAGAAGTTAAATCATTTACAATTCAATTAGCTAACTTTTTAGTTGAAAAAGATATTAAAATGTTAGTCATCGCATGTAACACAGCTACTGCGGTTGCTTTGAAACCTTTACAAGAAATGTTATCAATACCCGTGATTGGTGTTATTGATCCGGGTTCAAGAACAGCAATTATGACGACTAAAAATAATCGCGTACTTGTTCTAGGTACTGAAGGGACAATTAAATCTGAAGCATATAGACGAAGTATCAAATCTATTAATCCTCAAGTAGAAGTTAAAGGCGTTGCTTGTCCGGGATTCGTTCCTTTAGTTGAACAAATGAGATATAAAGATCCGACGATTACGAGTATTGTTATCCATCAAACTCTTAAACAGTGGCGATATGATGATTCTGATACAGTTATATTAGGATGTACACATTATCCATTATTATACGATGCGATTCATCAATATTTTGATGATGGCAAGACAATCATATCTTCAGGTTTAGAAACAGCAAGAGAAGTAAGTGCATTATTGACTTTTAGTAATGAGCATTCATATTATACACCAAATCCGAAACATCAATTTTTTGCAAATGGTGATGTTGAACATATCACGAGAACGATAAAAGAATGGCTACATATAGCAGATGCTCAAGTTGAACGAATAACATTGTAAGGAGAGATAAATATGAAAGATATTATTATTGCATCAAACAATCAAGGAAAGATAAATGACTTTAAAACAATTTTTCCAAAAGCAAATGTTATAGGTATTTCTGAAATTGCACCAGATTTTGATGTAGAAGAAACGGGTACAACATTCGAAGAGAATGCGATTTTGAAAGCAGAAGCGGCTTCAAAACAATTAAATAAAATCGTTATTGCAGATGATAGTGGACTATCTGTAAAAGCTTTAAATGGTGAGCCAGGTATTTATTCAGCAAGATATGCAGGTACACAAAAAAATGATCAAGATAATATAGAAAAATTATTAACAAACTTAAAGGGTATAGAAGATAGAGCAGCAGAATTTGTTTGTGCAATTGCTGTAAGTGAGCCTGGAAAAGAAACTGTTACATATGTAGGTAAAGCACCTGGTGAAATAATAGATGAACCACGAGGCGAAAACGGATTTGGCTATGACCCGATTTTCTTCGTACCTTCACAAGACAGAACGATGGCAGAATTAACTGCTGCAGAAAAAAGTGCAATCAGTCACCGTGGAAATGCAATTAAATTAATGAATGAAGATATAGGGGAGCGATTCCAATGAAATGGGTAATTGTTAGCGATAATCATGGCGAACAAGGCATACTTCATGAAATATACGAAAAAAATAAAGACGCAGACTTATTTTTACATCTAGGTGATTCTGAATTCGACTATAACGATACAGAACTAAGTTTGTATCAAAGAGTTAAAGGAAATTGTGATTTCGATCCACAATTTCCAATAGAAGAACAAGGTGAAATAGAAGGTATTGGCTATTTCTATACACATGGTCATAGATATGATATTAAAGCATCTAGAGAAGTATTAAGTGCCCATGCAAAAAATAATCATGCTAAATTTGCATTTTATGGACATAGTCATGTTGCATTATGTGAGACAATAGATGGCGTTTATTGTATCAACCCAGGAAGCATCTCTCAAACAAGAGGACAATGGGAAGAAACATATGCAATCATCGAATTCGATGAAGCATTAATTAATGCAACTTTAACATATTTAAATAGAAATAATGAAGAAATAGAAAAATTATCATTAGCAATTTAAATTTAAATTTTGCAAAACAAAAATGGCAAATAGATTTTATTTATTGAGATATTCTTACGAATATCTCAATTTTATTAAAAATTTAGAATAAACTTTCAATTAAACAAAAATTGTTTTATAATTATGAATGTCGTTAATTTTATGTAAAAACTAATAAGTTATCATACATAGGAGGGGTAGAAATGGGCAGAACACACGTTACATCAGTTATTAATGATGATGAGTTTTGTATAAACAAAAACGAATATAACGACTTACATAAGAACGAAAACATATATGTATTAACAGCAAACGGACTTGTACATGCGAGTGTTATAGAAATATTTGAAGATAAATCTTTGTGTAAAGCCGAAAAAGCCAATACAGTTAAAGTTAATGACATTGTAATCACCGAATAAAAGTAAAACAAAATAACTAAACGTGTAATAATACTTCGAAAGCGATTTAATAAACCTTTTTCTTTTTAAAAAGTATTGATAAATCAGTATCTATTCGATATAATTATTCTTGTGTTGAAAATGTCCTGGTAGCTCAGCTGGATAGAGCAACGGCCTTCTAAGCCGTCGGTCGGGGGTTCGAATCCCTCCCAGGACGTAAATTACCAATATCCCGTTGTATCTGGTGTTCAAAAACCTTGATATGACGGGGTTTCTTTATATATGGTTGTACCCTGTTATATGTGGTATTTGAACTTTTACGCCAACGTAACGCCAACGAGATTATAAAATTGATAAAGCTTTTATTGCTTTTTTATTCTCTTCTTCAAAACTTTCTTCAAGTAAATGTGAGTATACTTCTAATGTCACTTTTATATTTTTATGACCTAATCTTTTCGAAATATAATGTATCGAAACATTCTTTGATAATAGATATGAACAATGTGTATGTCTAATTGCATGAGTAGTTATTTGTTTGATACCTAATAGGTCACAGTATCCTTTTAAAGCTTTGTTTACTGCATTGGTACTAATACCATTACTAAATACATATCCGTCCATTGCAACTGGTCTTTGTTCTAATACTTTATAAATATGGTCCATGTCTTGTTTTGATACTTCAACAGTTCTAGGTGATGTTGTTGTTTTCTGTTCATTAATATAAATAGTTCTTTTAAATCTATCTAAGTATTCATACTTCAAATTAATAGCGCCAGATATTCTACAACCTGTAACGACCATAATGAATAATACTAATGATGAGTCAGTGTATTTTGTTTTCAACTCTTTCTTTAGATCAGAATATTGTTTCAATGTAATATATTTATCTTCCTCTTGCTGTGATTCATTTTTGCCGACATACTTAATTTTATAAGTGAAATTCTTTTTGAGTATACCTTCATATATAGCATCATCTATTGAACTTCTTATCTTTCCGTTTAATTTTCTAACTGATTCGTCTGTATGTGTTTTAGCAAATTCATTTATAAATTTTTGGTACATCAATTTAGTGATGTCTTTTAAAGGTGTATTACCTATAGAATGGTTTTTTAAGTGGTTCATAATTGTTGTGTAAGAAACATAAGTTCTTTCGCTAACATTTGGTTCTTTATAAGTTTCTGACCATTGTTTGAAATAATCGTATAAAGTTATATTGTTATCGAATTGAAAACCGTCTATTAAATCATTTTTTGCTTTAGTTTCTGCTTCGACTGCTTCGCGTTTTGTTGCAAAGCCCTGTTTTCTATATCGTTTTCCTTCATGACCGAAATAATATCCCCAATTACCACTACAGTATTTTTTTATAGACATATATATCACTCCTTATAAGAAAACCTCACGAGGTGTGAGGTGTGTTATTTATTCATCAATATCTAATAATATAGTTTTAATACCACACACCTATTGCTAAAAATAATCAGCGTGCTGGTAGGGTAAAATTAAAAAATATGTTATAATCATTAAAAAAATAGGGGTGATTTGATGTTTAATGTCGTTAAAAATAGAATTAAACAAATTAATAGACAACGTACTGATATGTCAAAATCACATCATGAAAGATACATTGAAACACAGAAAAAAATTAGAGAACATGAACAAGGATATACAAAAAAATCAGATGTTCAAAAACATGTAGAAAAAGAACTATCTAGGCACTTTCGAGAATTCTAATCCAATAGGTTGAATAATCTCGAAAGTGTCGTTTTCTTTTAGGTTTAATATTGAAGATAAAAAAATCATTAGCATACCTTGTGTTCCTTTCGAAAGAAATTCTTCTTTATCAAATTCTGAGTGTTGAAAATCAGTTACTGTATGAAGTGCTGCTGTTCTACTTATCTTTCTACCAAAACCTTTTAGTTGTACTTCATTAGCTAAGGATAATGTTTCTCCAGGTATACGAAGATTTTCACGTTCTCCAATCAATATACTGTTCCCTTTATTTAAAATAATTTTATCCCCTAAGACAGTTGCTAAGTGTTTACTCATTTCATTAAATGTTTTTAATAAAGACATATTGCTAAAGTGTTCATAAAATCGTTCTAATTCATGGATATTTTGAAAATGACGTGGTTTTTTATTTGATCCAGGATTTTCAAGGTATTTACTAGCACTTTTGAATTTATCTTCTAAAGATTTGATACTTGGTAATTCAAAGCGATTGTCAACATAAGGCATTTGTCTTAGTAGATCAGTATCAAAAATTTTAGATGATGTATATATATCTAATACGCTATAATTGTCATCAATTTCAACAAAATCAAATTGATTACTATCTTTTATTTGGTGTATGTCCCCTGTTTGTTTTAATTCATCATAAACTTTATTATAAAGAAAATCATCATAAGCTTTTTTTACACCTAATTTAAATGTTTCGTTATTCAAAAATTCAATAGATTTACCTTCGCGTGTGGTACTTTCATTTAATCCATTTACATTAGTACTACTGATACCTAGCTTTACAGAATTACTTTTTTTATCGTCGCTACCATAATTATCAGTGATATTATCACCGGTCTGTTTAGCTTTCTCATCTATAATTTCTAATATATTACCTTCAAATAATTGTGCTGAGATACTAGATATTGAATCAGTATCTAAATAAACAAAATCTTTCATTCTACATTGCTCCTTTGTTTAAAATTATATAAGTTAAGATTTGTTAGAATGGTTAACCCTACTTAAAAATCCTTTGACTAGCAACCACTTTACCAACAATTTTTACTTCATCTTGTGAATTATACACTTGTGGGTAATGATTGGGATTATTTGATTCGGGTATTAGCATGACTTGATCGCCGTTATATCTAATTCTTTTAACAGTTGCATTGTATCCATTCACCATTACGACTCCCAATTGTCCATTTTCTACAACGGAATCTTTTTCGACCACAACAATATCACCATCTTGAAAAATTTTATCCATACTGTCACCAATTACTTTTAAAGCAAATTTTTCTTTATTAGAATTCGTTTTATCTGTAGCAAAATAAATGTAGTCGATTAAATTTTCTTCTGAATATAAAGGTAGTCCAGCAGATATTTTTGAAACGACAGGTATTTTCTTGACTGGCATAGTTTCTACGACAGGTTGTTCTTTTTGAAATAAATCTGTCGGAGTTACACCGAGAGCTTCGCAATAATTTAGTATATCTAATTCATCTAATCCCCGAGTTCCATTTTCATGTGATGAAATAGTATTTTGTTTATAACCAGTTAATTTACTTAAATCCGTTTGAGTTAATTTTTTTTGTTTTCTTAGTTCTTTTATCCTTTTTCCTATTACGTTTTTGCTCATTTAGTATCACTCCTTGAGATAAATATAGCACATATATAATAAGGAAACAATAATAAATATTACAAAATGTGATAATAAAGCATTGAAAAACATCACGATACGTGATATATTGTATTTGCAATCAACGAAGGAGGTGTTAAGCAAATGACAGCGACAGATAAAAAGAAAGTACTTAGAGAAAGGTACTTAAAGCCCAAAACTAAGTTACGTAAGCTTAGATTATCTGAAGAATTCACTACCGAATATGTAGCAAGCTTAATAGGTTTACAACGTAGACAATATGAGCAAAAAGAACAAGGTAAGTATCCTTTCAATGATTATGAAATGGAAATTTTAGCAAGTACCTTTGATGTAAGTGTTGAAGATATTTTTTTTAAATATTAATATCACATTTTGTGATAAAAGGAGGATTAACCAATGCAAGATTTACAAGTATTTCAAAATTCACAATTCGGGAATTTAGAAATTTTAACCGTCGAAGGTAAAGAATGGTTTCCTGCAATAAAAGTTGCTGAAATATTAGGATATACCAATCCAAGAAAAGCAATAAGAGACCACACAAAAGAAAAGGGGGTAACAATTCGTTCCGTCCTTTCAAATGGAGGTACTCAAAAGAAAAAATTTATCGACGAAGGTAACTTATACAGATTAATTACAAAATCTAAACTACCACAAGCAGAGCAATTTGAAGAATGGGTTTTTGAAGAAGTTTTACCAGCAATCAGAAAACATGGGATATATGCTACTGACAGTGTGATTGAACAAACGATACAAAACCCAGATTACATTATTACAGTATTAAAAGAATTTAAAAAAGAGAAAGAACAGAGAATGTTACTTCAACAACAAGTAGGCGAATTGAAACCTAAAGCTGACTACTATGACCAAATACTCAAAAGTAAAAAGCTTATCACTGTAAATGCTATAGCTAAAGATTATGGTATGTCAGCTCAAACTTTAAACAAAGTATTGCATGATTTAAAAGTTCAATTTAAACAATCTGGGCAGTGGTTATTGTATGCGAAGTATCACGATAAAGGTTATACGCATTCTGAACCACATAGATATGTAAAAAAAGATGGTACAGAAGATTTTAGTTTGCATACAAAATGGACGCAAAAAGGTCGTATTTTCTTATATAACTTACTGAAAGAAAATGGCATATTACCAACAATTGAAAAGCAAAACCAACCAACTTAAAGGAGGAACCTAAATGAACGAATTACAAAAAATAACCCTCCTCATCACAATGGCAGTTGTGACATGGAAGGTATGTAGGATTGAAAATCATTTAAGTACTAAAGAAGATGATTATCCATCGATTTCTTCTTCGTGTTTCGCAAAACTGTTAGCAAATTCAAGTGATTTTAGATACTGATGGAAATATGAATTTCGTCTATTATCCATATATTCAAAGAATTCATCTTCAGTATCAAAATCCTCAGGCGTTTTAGCATGAGGAAGGGTTTGTATATATGCTGCTGCAAATCCTTTTGGATCGTATGGCATTCCCTCAAACATAAGTATCACCTCCTAATAAGGAGTATAGCAGAAAGGAGCATGCACGATATGCAAGAATTACAAATTTTCAATTTTAATTCAAATGAAGTAAGGACGGTAGTTGTAAACGAAGAACCATATTTTGTAGGTAACGATGTCGCTCAGATTTTAGGATATGAAGATTATCGAGGAGCAATCAATAAGAAAGTAGATGAAGAAGATAAGCTGCGTAGCCAAATTGACTACGCAGGTCAGAAGAGAACTGTAACACTCATTAACTAATCAGGTTTAATCACAATAAACGTAAAGATGTAGATATGGCAATTCAACATATTAAAGATTTAAAAGCATCGCAAATTGAAATTTAAGGAGTTGATGAGGAATGTATACAAAAACATGGTGGAGCATGGAGGACTTAATGAATGAAACGGGACGCACTAGAAATTGGGTTAAAGACAACATTTTAAAAGTACCTAAATTTAAAAAAGAAATTGAGAAGTTTGCGCATTATCCAATCAACAGTAATGATCAATATCGTTTCATTGGTTCTGAAATGCGAAAGTTCTTAGAAGATAACTTCAAAGAGATATTTGAGGAGGCAGTGAAATGACTGTAGCATGGAACATCATCAAATACCCAGCATTAACACTAGCAATTGTAGTTGAGTTCTTTATTATATCGTCATTTAGTACAACACCTATTGAGCATTCGTTTCTATTTTGGCTATTGACGGTAGCTGGATTTGAAATGGCTGATCAAATATTTTTAGAACAGGAGGAAATGTAATTGTCATATTTTAAAACAGGTTCTCAAGTAACTAAAACAGAATACCATTACGGATTTAAATTTTTACATCGCTATGAAGTTATAGGGGATGACCTAATTTTAGTAAAGGTATTTAGTACTAATCATGATTTGGTATTTGCTGCAGAAGTACATGTTGAAGATACAGCTGAAGGTCTTTTTGAAGAAATGAATGAGACAATTTTAAGTTGGATTGACGACAACACAAGCGAAGTAGACGCACTAATGGTTGAAATACTAAAGGGCAGTAATAAACCGTATGATTTCAAAATTAAGGCACGATATTAAAAAATGCCTAATCCAACGGCAATTGGAGAAGGCGCAATGTGAATTAAAAATACACTTACAGAATATCACGAAGGAGGATATTTAGCAATGCAATTAAAATTAAACAAATTAGTAATGGAGAATTTTGCAGGCTTTAAAAATCAAACTTTTGAATTTAATGGCCAAGATGCAGATATTTTTGGCCAAAACGGTACAGGTAAAACAACAACAGCTACTGCGTTACAATGGTTGCTATTTGATAAAGGATTAGACGGGACAACTAAATCGTTTAATCCTGTACCTGAAGATGAAAATGGAGAAGAACTATATGAACTAATCCCTATAGTAATTGCTGAATTTGAGATTGATGGTGGATTACTAACACTTAAGAAAGAGTCACACCCAAAATATTCTACAAATCAAAAAACAAATCGTAAAGAATATACCAGAAGTAGAACAAAGTACCAATATGTGAATGATGAAAAGGTAAAAGTTACAGATTACAAAAATAGAGTGGCTGAGATTGTAGATGAAGAAGTTTTTAAACTTATTACAAATCCTACAGCTTTCAATAATCTTGATTGGAAAAAGCGTAGGGAACTATTATTTCAAATTGCAGATGACATTACAGATGATGATGTCATTGCAAGCGATTCAGAACTAGAGGGATTAAAAGAATTACTTACTGATTATGATATTGAAACAAAGAAGAAGATAGTTGTAGATAAGATAAAACAAATCAATCAACAAATTAAAGATATACCAACACGTATTAATGAAGCATCACATTCATTGGTTGAAGTAGATGGATTGAATGAATCTGATTACAAACAGCTTGAAGACAACATTCAAGCACTTGTTAATAAGAGATACGAGTTGCAGAACGGAAGTGCAGAAATTGAGTTGCGTAATCAAGTTAAAGATAAACAATCAGAATTAGAAAGAATCAAAAGAGATCACTCATCTAATACTGAATCAAGAATTCATTCACTTATGAATGAGTTTAACGCCGAAGAAAGTACTATTTTGAACTACAAATCAAAAATGAAGAATAATCTAGCTCAGATTCATTATGAAGAAGGTAGAAGAAAAGAACTTTTAGCAGAGCATAAAAGATTAAAGTCTGATTTAGAAATGGCCAAAAATCACAAGTTTGAATATGTAGATGAAAAAGTTTGTTCATGTTGTGGTCAAGAGTTACCAATAGAAAAATTGAATGAGGCAAGAGAAAATGCACTCAAAAAGTTTAACAAAGAAAAGTCACTTCAACTTGAGGTTATTACAGGGTCTATGGAAAGAGTATTGGCAGATGGTAAAAAGATTAAACCAATCATTGATGCACTAGACGAAGAAAATAATAAACATCAAAAATTAATAGATGAAGCTACAGAGAAGTCTAAAAGAATCAAAAGGAAAATCGATAGCCTGAAATCAAAAATCACAGATGTTACACAATCAAGCGAATATCAAGAAGTTCAAAGCGATATTGAGGAACTCAATAAAAAACGTATGAATATTCAAGAAGAAGTAGATGATCAACTCGATGAATTAGATTCACAGTTAAATGAGTTAAACGCTGAAAAAGAAAATCTAGATAGATTGAAGTCGATTGCTGCATCTAATAAAAATATAGAAAAGCGTATTCAAGAATTAAGAAATAAAGAAGATGAGTTATTAGACGACAAAGAAATTTATTCTGGCCAACTTTACAAACTGAATAAATTCACGATTACAAAAATCAATAAGTTAACAGATAACATCAATGAAAAGTTTAAATATGTGACATTTAAATTATTCTATACACAAGTTGACGGAGAAGTTAAAGAAACGTGTGAAACAACTGTGAATGGGATTGAGTATCACAGGGGATTAAATAGTGCTAAAAAGCTTAATGCAGGACTAGACATCATTAATACGTTGTGTGATCACTACAAAATTAATGCACCAATCTTTATCGATAATGCTGAATCAGTAATAGATATCTTACCAACAAAATCACAACAAATTAGATTAGTTGTTAGTAAACAAGACGACACATTAAGAATGGAGAAAAGCGAATGAAATATGAGTTAGGTGATTATGTACGAATAAATAAACGTTGGAAGAAGACGAATAGTTATCCTCTTATATCAGAAGTTAATGACGATAACGAACAATATGTTGTTGTTAGAAAGAAAGTTGATTGTGTTGATAAGGGATTTATTGCAGGTTATCGATATAAATTAAAACAATCAGCCACATATGAACTTAACGAGAATGACTATATTAAAGAAATGGTTGAAATAGAAACAAATTCAATTGATGTTTATCTGGTAGCAACAAGAATGAATTGTCTATATGAAGTGAGCAAAGAAGATATTCAATTAATTAAAGACGTGGAGGAATTAAGATGAAACTTAAAGTATTAAAATTAACACTCCTAATCATCATCTTGGCGGAGGAGATTAGAAGTGTTAGTAAATTAGTTGAGTTTTATCTAAATACTAAAGCATGTCCAATTTGTTCATCAAGAGTAATTGGTAGTGCTAACTATTGTACGAGATGCAGACACAAATTTAATTAAATAATGATTTCTTAACAGCTTCACTTACTAAATCAATTAGTAAATTTCTAGCTCCTTCTTGCACATATTCAGCAGCTTGAGACATATATTTTTTATATTTTGCTTGAGCTAAAGGTGTTGTAGGTGAATCAATAATTAAATCAGGAATTGCGTTTTTGATTATTGTTCTGTGTTCTTGAGATAACTCATCGTCTAACGAAACTAATTCGATAATATTATTTAATATTTTTTCTGTCCAAGGATAAGCTGTTCCACATTCATGACAATAGTTTGGTGGGTTATACGTAGTGAAATCTATAAAGTCTCGAGTACGATAAGAACCTTCAATTGGGAATTCACATTTTAAGCAGTTTGAAATTGTAGATTCACCACATGTTTTACAAAATTTTATGTAATTTGAAACTTGACTCGATGCAACATGACCGTTTAAACAGATTGTAGCATTTTCATAATAACCGCGCATATTTTATCACCACGCTTTCATAATAAATTAATTTAATTATACACAATAAAGGAGATTATATATATGACAAATAAAAACGAAGTATTAGTAAAAAATCAAAAAATGGGAGACAACGTCCTAGCTAGAGTTAAGAGTTTAGAAACACAGGGTGATCTAAAGTTTCCTGAAAACTATTCACCTGAAAATGCAATGAAATCAGCAATGTTAACACTTCAGGATTTAAAAGGTTCTAAGAAAGATGGTTATAAGCCGGCGCTTGAGTTTGCTAATCCAAACAGTATTGCCAACGCGTTAATGGATATGGTCGTACAAGGACTAAATCCAGCTAAAAATCAAGGTTACTTTATTATGTACGGAGATAAAGTTCAGTTCCAACGTTCTTACTTAGGTACGATGGCAGTTACAAGACGAGTTACTGGTGCTAAAGAAATAAATGCTGAAGTTATCTTTGAAGGTGATGAAGTTAAATATAAAACAAAGAACGGTAAAATCGTCGATTTAGAACATTCTCAATCATTCGGAAACAGAGATAGTAAAAAAATCATTGGTGCATATGCAACTGTTGTGTTTGAGGATGAAAGTAAAAACTATACAGAGATTATGAGCTTCGAAGAAATTGAAGAAGCATGGAAACAATCTCAAATGGTATATGACGGCAAGTTCAAGGAAGATGGAACGCATAGAAGATTCCCCCAAGAAATGGCCAAAAAGACTGTAATTAATAGAGCATGTAAGAAACTATTAAATAGTTCTGATGACAGTAGTCTTTTATCAAGTGAAATTAAAAATAGAGACAATAGACAACGAAAAGAAATTTTAGATGCTGAAGAAGAAGCAAATGCGAATAAAGAACTATTAGAATTCGAAGAAGTACCACATAAAGAGACAACTGATGTTACTGATTTTGAAGAAGTAGAAGAGATTAAAGAAGAACCTGCACAACAAACAACAGAGGATGAAGAACCATTTTAATTGATATTATAGCAACTGGTTCAAGTGGTAACTGCTATCGTATTTCAGATGGCAGAACCACGCTTTTATTAGAAGCGGGTGTGAAGTATGAAAAGGTGCAAAAAGCCCTTCAATACAGAACAAGAGATATAGCAGGTTGTCTCATCACTCATGAACATGGTGATCATGCTAAATACACAGACCAGTATTTAAAGAACGGAATTAATTGTTACATGACCAGGGGAACAAGGAAAGTAAAAAATATTCAAAGTCACAGACTGTATTCAGTAAAAGCTAAACAGGAAACAAGAATCGGTACATGGTCAATTTTACCTTTTGAAATAGAACATGATGCAGCTGAACCAGTGGGATTTTTACTAAAAAGTACACAAGGATATAAAGTCTTATATCTTACAGATACAAAATTTTGTAAGTACAGTTTTAAAGGTTTAACGCATTTGATGTTAGAAGTAAATTATATCTACGAAAAAATGCAAGAGAATGTTCAAAAAGGCATTATTCACCAAGGATTGGCTAACAGGATAATGGATTCACATTTTAGCTTAGAATATGCAATAAAACTACTGAGTGTGAATGATCTATCTCAATTACAACAGATTCATCTAATACATCTTAGTAATACTAATTCTGATGCAGAACTAATCAAACGGAAGGTACAAGAAGCAAGTGGTGTGCCTGTCTATATTGGAGGTTTATAAATGGATAATAATGATTGTAAGTTTATTGGCCGAATTACAAAAGATTTAGAGATAAGAGTATCTGCAAATGGAACAACGATTTTACCATTTGATATTGCTGTTCAAAGAAAGTTTAAAAAAAATCAAGATGAATATGAGAGTGACTTTATAAGTTGTATTGCCTTCGATAAAACTGCTGAATTTTTAAATAACTATGCAAAGAAAGGTTATTTAATAGGTGTTGAAGGCGAGTTGCAAAATAATAACTTTGAACGTCAAGATGGAACAACTAATTACGGTATGCAATTGAAAGTAAATAAAGTAAATTCTCAAATTTTATTTTTGAATAAAGAAAAATCTAGTAACAATACTAATCAATCAGGTAATGCCCAAAGTGGCCAAAGAAGTAAAACAAATCAAGGTTCGTATCAACCAAGTGGTAGTAATCCATTTTCAAATGCCAATGGCCCAATCGATATTAGCGACGATGATTTGCCATTCTAATTTAACCAGTTTTGAAAGTGAGGTGTGGAGTTATGGCTGGTTGGATTAGCTTGCATAGATCAATTGAAAATCACTGGTTATATGAGGAAGATAGAAAATTTTCTAAATTTGAAGCATGGATTGATTTACTTCTAATGGTTAATCACAAAGATAATAAAACAATTATGGATGGTAAGTTAGTCACCGTAAAAAGAGGTCAACGAATCACTTCACTTAGAAAACTAGGCGATAGATGGAAGTGGTCACTAACTAAAGTAGATTCATTTTTACGACTGTTAGAACAAGACAAAATGATAGTTGTAAAAAAAGACACTAAAAAAACGCTTGTAACCATTGTTAATTATGACGTCTATCAAAATGTTGATTTAGAAAAAAGACACAGAAAAGACAGTGAAAAGACACAGAAAGAACAGAGAAAAGACAGAGAAAAGACACAGAAAAAAACAAACAATAATGATAATAAGGAGAATAATGAAAATAATGATAATAAGGAGAATAAGAAGACGTCGAACGTCTACGACTTTTATCAAGAATCAGGATTCGGAATTATTAATCAATACACTGCACAAGATATCACTTACTATCTAGAAAGCTTTGAGAATGATTCAGATGAAATAGTGATAGCAGCATTAAAGTTAGCACTAGATAGAAATAAAGTTAATTGGGGATATGCTAAAGCTATTTTAAAGGATTGGTTAAAGTCTAATCTTAAATCAATGGATGAGGTACGCGCATATGAAAAGCAAAAGATGACCAATTATAAAAATAAGAGCAATGAACCTTATATATTAAAGTCAATTGAAAAAACGCCGCAATGGGTTTCAGATAACAGCTATAAAAACAAGAGAAGTAGTGAAGAGGAAAGAATGTCAACGGAAGAACGTAAAGCTTTTGAAGAAACAAAAAAACAAATGGAAAAAGAAATAATGGAATGGAGTGAAGAATTTGGGCGTACTACTTAAAGGTAAAACTATAGGAGAAGTATTTGAATTACTACAAGAATTAAAATCAGTTAAAGCTGTTGCTGAAGAAATTGGTGTAACACCTGGAGCAGTTTATAGTTTTAGATCAGAAAATCATAAAGCATTTAAAAAATTAAAAGAAGAGTCGGAAGTTAAAGGAAATGAAAATAAAACAACTAATACTAAATTAACTACAAAAACTTTAGAACCAGAGAAGATAGTAAATGATGAACAAAATGATGAGTCAACAACAAAGGTTGCTATTGCTAGAAAAATGGTTTTAGAGAAAGAAAATAAGTCACTTAATAAAAAAATAAATCAGCTAACTTCTGAAAAGAATCAATTACATGGTCGTATTAATTTACTTGAAGACGAAATTAAAGTGATTAGTGAAGAAAAGACGGAACTGAGAAATGAGTATGAAAAGCTGTCACGTGATTATCAGAAGATTAACGAAGACAAAGTGTCATACAAAAAGCAGCTAGATGAATTAGTTAAGGAATCTAATAACATTTTAGCAGAAGCTAAGAAATACCGTGAGGCAAACAAAGAATATCAAAACAAATTAGCTCTGCTTAGTGAAAGACATACAGAACAATCAGAAATTGATATTGAAGGAATACAACATGAATTAGCATTTTATAAGGATCATGCGTTGCTATATTACCAGAAAGTAATTGAAGTATCATGACGGTTCATTCATTTACAATACTGTTCAAAAAAGACGTAAAACATCTAGATAAACCAATGGCATCCCCTAGACCGAGATTTAGGAATGTAGGTAAATTTATTCAAACTTACATGCCTACTACTTACATGAAACACAAACAATTTATAAAAGAACAAATGCCAGAATTAAACATCGATGATGCTATCAAGCTTACTTTATTATTTGAATTTCCAATGAATAAGTCATGGTCTAAATCATTAATAAAAAGAATGATACATGCATTCAAAAAGAATAAACCAGACATTGATAATTTGGTGAAAACATTTATGGATGCAGCAAATGAAAAGATATGGACTGATGATGCATTAGTCGTTGAATTACATTGTGCTAAAAGATACGCAGAAGTACCAAAAATAAAAGTTAAAGTGGAGGAATTATAATGAGAAACATTCAATTTGCAGATGAACTAATCAAAAAAACATTTGGTGAAAGTGAACAAGATGGAGTAGTAAGAAAACAATTTAATGCTACCGATAAACATGTAACATGGTCAATCGAGTTTTTCGCTTACGAAGCAACGATTACTTGTACTGTAAGTGAAGCAGGCTCAAAATATAAAATTTCTGGAGATAATGTTCCAACAGAATTCATGAATCTACAGTATGAAAGAGTTAATTATATTAGAGAAGAACTTTTTAAAGATAGTGGAGAGAATCCAGACCAACTAACAATTGAAGATGTTGATAATGAAGAAGAACATGAACAAACAGAAAACGAAACACTATTTGATGGCGGAGAAGAGAAAGTTGAAGAATTATCAAACGAAGAAATCCAATAAAACAAAGGGTGGCGAAAGTCACCCTGATATTTTAGATAAGGTAAAGGAAGTGTTGAGAAGATGATACCGAATTTTAAAGCATGGGATAAATTTGATAAAGAAATGTTAGATGTTCACGGAATTAACTATGATGCAGACGGTGTATGGACTAAAGAAGTATTTGATGAAGAAGATAATGGAGATTTCATATACTTTTCAGACATTGAACTACTACAATCCACAGGACTATTAGACAAGAACGGCAAGGAAATATTTGAGGGGGATTCTAAATGCTAAACAAAGACGTTAGAAATATGATGTTTGAGTTAACTTTAGAAGACTTTAAGAAACAAGTACAAACTGATGAGAATAGATTAGGTTTTCGCCAAATGAAAGTACTATTTGACGAATTAGTAAATGCAAAGTTTACAGAAGAACAAGCATTTAAATTTATTATCTTACAGATGAAAATGGAGAGTGATAATAATGGAACTAAATAAATATCAAGAGATAGCGTTAAGAACTCATAACGTTGAACAAAACATAAGCGAAGCATTAACTAATTATGCGTTAGGTTTAACAGGTGAATCAGGAGAAGTTGCAGACAACATTAAGAAACATATATTCCATGGCCATGAGTTAAACAAAGACGAAATTGTTAAAGAACTCGGTGATGTTCTTTGGTACTTATCTTCACTCGCTAGTATGTGTGACGTAACACTTGATGAAGTGGCAGGTCATAATTTAAATAAATTATCTAATAGATATCCAGGTGGATTTAATCAAAAGCATAGTATTAATCGAATAGAGAACATTTCACCAGGAGATAAAGTTTTATTTAGTAATAACCAATATATTGTGGATGATGTAATTGGAAATACATTATTGATTAGTAACGATAATGATGATCAGCAAGTTAATGTATATGATGTAAAGAAACTGTAATTAGTTTCTTCTTAATAAAGGTGGTGAGATGTATTGTTCGAGTGGCTAGAGTTATACCAGAACTTGGATATGCAACAGCAGGCATTAGAGATAAAAAAAGATATATGCATTGAAGAAATGGAGAGGTGGCACTCAATAAGTTATGCACGAGCAGACTTAGGAAAGAAGCATGACTTTCATTCTCGCTTACAACAGGTCAGCCGTATTGAGGAGGAGTTAGAGGAATTGAATGAGAGGATAAAGAAGTTAGAAGAACAGAAGGAAAGAGTATTAAGTTTGTTGGACCGCTTCCAAGGTATAGAACACAAGATACTTAGAAAGAAATATGTAGATGGTATGACATTACAAGAGATTGCATATGACTTAGGTTATAGTGAACAATACATTAGAAAGAAACATGCTGAGTGTATCAAGAGAATCAAGTTCATTAGTTAGTAGTCAACGTTGTCAACAAACAGTCTACACAAACTATTGATTAATCATGATATTGTTATAGCATAGAAAAATTATAACTAGGACTGACACATTGTGTTGGTCCTTTTATTATGTGATGAAGGAGTGATTGATATTAGTATCATGCGAAGATGTAATCATCCAACATGTAATACATTGATAAGTAGAGACGAAACATATTGTGATAAGCACAAAACATATACAAACAAAGCATACAACGATACTAGAAGAAGAAACGATCCAGAATATATCAACTTCTATAAATCAAATGCTTGGTTAACTATGAGAAAAAGAATACTTCTGAAACATGATTACTTATGTAGTAGTTGTGGAAGAATTGCTGAAGTAGTAGACCATATTATTCCAACAAAAGTAGATTGGTCAAAGAGATTGGATGAAGACAACCTTCAACCACTATGTAATGAATGTCATAACAAAAAAACACAAGAAGATTTAAAAAAGCGAAATTAATAAAAAGCAACAAAGTGAAAAACAAAAATTCAGAAAATGAAAAATTGAAAAATAAAAAGTCCCCCACCAATTTTGACGGCCAAGAAAAAATTTTTCCCCGGAACGGGGCGGGGCTTTCTTTGTGACTTTTTCCCTTTTTTAAGCCGAATTTATGAAGGAGGTGGTTTGTTTGGCAGGAAGAAGACGAGTTGCGACTGATGTTACTAAAAAGAACTTAACAAAAGATGAAATCAGACAACGAAAGCAAGAAGAAGAACTTTTGAATGTCTTTGAGGGTGTACCTGAACGGCCACCAACTTGGTTAAGTAAATTGGCCAAAAAAGAATATAAGCGTATTGTTCCCTTAATGAAAAATTTGCCAATAGCAAACCTAGATTTACAAATCGTTTGTCACTATTGTGAACAAGTTTCAAGTTATTTGGAACTCACTAAAGAACTACAAGAGAATGGTCATAATATACCAGTTCGAAATGACGACGGTGAAATTATTAACATCAAGATTAATCCTGCAGTATCAAAAAGGTTAGAAGTAGCAAGGGAAATGAGAGCTGCAGCAAGTATGATTGGTATTAGTTTAGATAGTCGTATAAAAATTGTCGCACCAAAGAAAAATGAAGTTGTAGAGGACCCAATGGATGAGTTCTTTAACTGATAATAAATTAATTGATCCAGTTACTTTTTATGCAAAAAAAGTGCTAAGAGGCGACATTTTAGCATCAAATATGGTTAAAAGAGCGTGTAAACGGCATTTAAAAGACTTAAAACGTGAGGATTTAGCATTTCAGTGGCAACCAAACAAGGCATTACATGTTATTAATTTCATTGAGAAGTTACCAGATATTAAAACAGGTGAATGTCATCCATTAGCATTATTTCAAAAGTTTATTGTAGGTAGTATTTATGGTTGGCAGAACGAACAAGGACATAGAAGATTTAAACGTGCATATATCAGTATGGCCAGAAAAAATGGTAAGTCTATCATAGTTGCTGGTATTAATCTTTATGAATTACTTTTTGGTGAAAATCCTAGATTAGGTAGACAAATATATTGTACAGCCAATGCGAAAGACCAAGCTAAAGTTGTTTGGGAAATGTGTATGAAACAATTGAATTCATTACGAGATAAATCGGCTAAAGTATACAACATTACTAAAATAACAGAATCAAAAAACCTTTTGGCAAATAAGCGAGATGGATCAATATTGAAGCCACTTTCAAAAGATACTAAAAAATTAGATGGATTTGACCCATATATAGGTATTCTAGATGAATATCACGAAGCTAAAGACGATTCAATGTTTGAAGTCCTGCGTTCAGGTATGATTCAACAAGTGAATAGATTAATAGCTATCATAAGTACAGCAGGCTTTAATTTGAATGGACCGATGTATAAAGAATATGTATATTGCAAAGGGCTAATGTATGGAAAGTTCGAAAATGATAATTACTTTGTTTATTGTGCTGAAATGGATAATGACGAAGAAATAGATAATGAGAAAAATTGGATTAAAGCTAACCCATTACTTGAAGTTGAATCGTTTTATGATGTTGCTTTACAAACAATCAAAGACGATATGCAAGAACAAATCGATAAAGGTGAAACACATAAAATTAAAACAAAGAACTTTAATATCTGGCAATCAAATAGTGAATCATCACTAGTCAATATAAAAGATTGGGAAAAAATAAGTGTTGAACATATACCTGATATTAAAAATAGAGATGTTTATATCGGTGTCGATTTATCAAGATTAAATGACTTAACTGGTATTGGTTTTATATATCCTATAGATAAAAAGTATTATATTGATTCACATGTATTTGTTGGAACTCGAGGTGGTATTGAAGCGAAAATAAAACGTGACAAAATAGATTATTTAGAAATGGTGAACCGAGGCAATGCAACTTTAACACGGTCTGAATATGGAGTTATAGATTTCGAACATGTAATTGAGTTTTTAATTAATTATGTAGATGAGTATAACTTAAATGTTATTGGACTATGTTATGATCCTTGGCATTCAGAAACATTTTTAACTTCGTTAGAGAAGCGGAAAAATATTAACTGGCGACTGATTGAAGTAGGTCAATCATTTAAAGTAATGTCACAACCAATTAAAGATTTTCAACTTGATGTCATTCAAGAAAAAATTATTCATGCAAGTAATCCAGCGTTAGACGTTGGTGTTAACAATGCAGTCCTTATATATGACAAAGAAGGGAACTGCAAAGTTGATAAGTCTATGTATAGAGAAAAGATAGACAGTATTGTTTCAGTTCTTATTGCATGGACTGAAGCAAGAATGCATGAGTTCCAAGAAAATTGGGATGAAATATACGAAAGTGAAGAATTTGGTTTCTAGGAGGTGTATTGATGAAATTGAGCAAAATTAAAGACTTCTTAATGTTATTGGTTGCTAATTTAACAGGCATCCTTTTTTTATTAGGTTTAACCTTGGTTAATATTGCTATGTATTTAAGATTTAATGAAATAGTCGGACTAGTAGCAACAGGACTTACATTAATTTTAATTGCATTGATTATTGACCATGAATCTAAACCAGAAAGGAGGTAAAGTGATTGGGAATCTTTTTAAACAACACTCGTGATCTACAATACAATGAAGATGATTTACAAATGATGGTTCAAACACTACCAGGCTTTCAAGGACAGTCAATTACAACATATTCTTCAGTAGAAGCTATTAAGAATAGTGATATTTTTACAGCTGTTACCATGATTGCCTCTGATTTGGCTAGAATGCCTATCAGATTGATTGAAAACAAACAAATAGACTATAACCACCCTTTGACAAAACTATTTAATATACGCCCTAATAACATGTATAACGGCTATATGTTTAAATTCATTGTTTTTGCTAATGCGTTATTAACGTCACATGGATATGTAGAAATATTTAGAGATAGAAAAGGAAATCCTAGCGGTTTGTGTTTTCGCAAAACATCAGAAGTGCAATTAAAAATCCGTCCAAATGGTGATTATTTTTATAAATTAACTTCTACATTATCTGATGGCAGTGGCTATGAGAAAGAAATTGAGTTTAACGACATGCTTGATATCAAATTTTATTCATTAGATGGTGTAAATGGATTGTCGCTTTTAGATACTTTAAGCAACACTATTGATACTGATAAAAACGGAAAATCATTTTTAAATAATTTTTTAAAAAATGGAACACATGCTGGTGGCATTTTGAAGATGAAAGGCGTATTGGATAATAAGGCAGCAAGAGATAGAGCGAGAGAGTCATTTCATAAACAATATAGTGGTACGAAACAAGCTGGTAAAGTCGTAGTAATGGATGAATCAATGTCATTTGAACAATTAGAAGTAGATACTGAAATTTTAAAACTTATACGTGACAATAAATCGTCTACACGTGAAATTGCTGGTGTCTTTGGTATACCACTTCATAAATTTGGTATTGAGCCAACAAATATGAGCATTGAAGATGCAAATTTAGACTATCTTTCAACACTTAAACCATACACAACTTGTATTTGTGCCGAATGTAATTTCAAGTTTAATAATGATTATGAAGATGGAATTCGAGAATTTAAATTCGATACAACAGAAATACGAGTTGTAGACGAAAAAACACAAGCAGAGATAGACAAAATCAATTTGGATTCAGGAAAAACAAATATTGATGAAGTTCGTCAAAGAGATGGACTACCACCAGTGCCAGGTGGATTTGGAAGTATTCATAGAGTTGATTTAAATCATGTGAACATTGAACTGGTGGATAGTTACCAAATGAATAAATCTAAAGGTACGAATAATAAATTGAAGGGAGGTGACGACAGTGAAGGGAAAGGAAATTAGGACTCTCGAATCAATAGAGGTTAGAAGCGATGATGAGAGTAACAAAATGTTTATTGAAGGCTATGCTTTAAAATACAACACATGGTCCGAAGATTTGGGCGGTTTCAAAGAAACGATTTCACCTGATGCTTTAAATGAAACAGATTTAACGGATGTTAGATGTTTAGTAGATCACATACCTTCTCAAATTATTGGAAGAACAACTGCAGGTACATTAAAACTTACTAAAGATGAAATTGGTTTAAAATATCGTTGTGAATTACCTAATACCAATTATGCTAAAGACTTATACGAAAATATGCGCCTAGGAAATATCAATCAGTGTTCTTTTGGTTTTATGTTGAGTGAAGACGGTGATGAAATGAGATTTGATAAAAATAACAACATTTATCAACGTACTTTAAAGAATATAAGTCAATTAACAGACGTTTCAGTTGTCACATATCCTGCTTATAAGGATACAGATGTAGCACCTGCGTTACGAAGTATTGAAATGATAGAAAAACAAAATGAAGATATCGCTAAAAAAGAGGAATTATCTCAAAGGTTACGTAAATTACAAATTGAAAATAATATGTCTAAGAGGTGATCCAATATCTCGGTGAAGATTAACACCGTTATCAAATGAATCCGACAAGCTTACCGAATAAGGTAGAGCTTATTTTTTATTAAAAATTTTAAACTAGGAGGTTCATTATATGAACAAGAAATCAAAATTAAAAGCAGTTATTGAAGATTTACAACGTAGTATTGATTTAAAAATCAAAGTAGCAACAAGAGCATTAAATGATGATGATTTAGAGAAAGCTGAAAAGTTAGAACAAGAAATTTCAGAACTTAGAAAGCAAATTGCTGATAAGGAAGAAGAACTTTCAAAACTAAAAGAGGAGAGTTCAAATGATGAGGATGATCCATCTAATCTTGAAGCAAATCGTAACAATAATCCTGAAAAGAGAAGTAAAAAGACTCCGAACGCAAATTTATTAGGTGCAAATCATACTAGTAATGATGTATCTCAAGAAGTTCGTGATTTTACTGAATACATTGAAGCAAGAGCGGATATCCCTGGCGGTAGCTTAAAAACTGATTCAGGATATGTGGTTATTCCAGAGGAGATAGTTACAGAAATTCTTAAATTAAAAGAAGTTGAATTTAATTTAGACAAATATGTAACGGTTAAACGTGTTAAGAATGGTTCAGGGAAATACCCAGTGGTTCGCGAATCACAAGTTGCTGCTTTACCAGAAGTTGAAGAATTAGCAGAAAACCCAGAGTTAGCAGTTAAACCATTCTTCCAATTGTCGTACGATATCAAGACACGTCGTGGTTATTTCAGAATTTCACGCGAAGCAATCGAGGATAGCCAAATCGATGTATTGAAAGAATTAAAATTGTGGTTAGCACGTACAATTGCAGCTACACGTAATAAAGCAATTATTGATGTAATTCAAAAAGGTGGACCAGGTGAATTAGGTGATAACACTAAATTACAAACAATTGCAGCAGAAGGAATTGACGGACTTAAAGATGCAGTTAATTTAAACATTAGACCGAATTATGAACACAATGTAGCGTTAGTTTCTCAAACAATGTTTGCTAAACTAGATAAGTTAAAAGATAAAAATGGTAATTACTTAATTCAACCTGATGTGAAAGAAGCGTCACAACAACGATTATTAGGAGCGAAAGTCGAAATTTTACCTGATGAAACATTTGGAACTGCAGGTAATGAATCCTTAGTATTTGGTAATCTAAAAGATGCTTTAGTATTATTCGACCGTTCTCAATATCAAGCGGGTTGGACAGATTACATGCATTTCGGTGAATGCTTAATGGTTGCTACGCGTCAAGATGTAAGAATACTTGATTATAAAGCAGCGATTGTTATTAATTACACAGATGCACCTGTAACACCAGAGGCTTAATTTTAAGCCTCTTTAATTTAACAAAATTAGGAGGAATATAAAATGACAGAATTTAAAGTGAAACATATTTATAAAGATATTGAAATTGGGAAAGTTTTTAGACCTGGTGATGTTGTAAAAATGACAGTTAAGCGTGCGAATGAAATTAATGAGAAATTAAAGAAGCATGGCGTTATTTTAGAACGTGCTGAAAAAGTTGAAGAAAAAGTAGATGTAAAATCCGAAGATAAAAAATAAGAGGTGATTAAATGACAATCACTGAAGAAGATTTTAAATTATTAAAAATGCACTGCAAGGTAGATCATCACTATGAAGATGATTTATTAAAAGCTTATTATGAGTGGGCAAAAGAAGATATTGCGAGTGCAGTAACTGATGAATATGAAAAACATAAAGATTGGTTTGATAATCAGACTTCATTTAGAACTGCTGTTTTTCCACTAACAGCGTACTATTATGAGAATAGAATAGCTTTTAACGAACGAACATTATCTTATGCTCCACATATGGTAATGAGTGTAGTACATCGTTTGAGAAGTAGGTTTATTGATTACATTGGAAGTGATGAAAATGAAATTTAACTCAAATAATCTGAATGAAAGAGTATCTTTTTGCGAAGATATTAGTAAATCTGTTAATGGTTTACCATCTAGACCTAAAACAGTTGAATTATATAATTGCTTTGCTTGTATTCAAGACTCTAAAGAGACAGATACTCAAACGGCACTTTCAAACGAAAGCAAGTTTATCAAAACAATTATAATTCGTGATCCAAGAGGCGACTACAAACCGAGCAATAAGCACTATGTCTTACATGAAGGTTATAAATATAATATTAAATATTATAAACCTGATTATATAGATAAATCATTTATACGTATTTATTGTGAGGTTACTTTTTAATGGGTGGAAAAATCGTTAAAAATACGGTTGCTGAAGGATTAAAGAGAGAATTATTACAAATGTCTACACTAGAAAAGAGAGTCTTGAAAGCTGGAGCATCTACTATCATTCCAATTCTTCGAAAAAACACGCCACTCGGCGAACAGCAAAGGCACGCTAGGAATTATATTGCAATTTCTAATGTAAAAACAGATAGAAGTACGTTAGAAAAGTATGTCGCTGTTGGTTATGAAAAAGGGTACTCGCATCGTATTCATACAACTGAATTCGGTACAATGTATCAAAGACCACAATTATTTATTACAAAATCAGAAAAAGAAAGCAGAAATATAGTATTTAATGCTATGAAGACTGCAATGAAAAGAGGGTTACGATGATTAAAAACATTACGAGTGAAATTTATAATGAGATAATCAAAAACAAAGATATAACACTGGCAGATAATGTTTTTAAATATATCGTGCCTGAAAATTTTCATAAAAAAACAGATAATCCAATAGTGAGAATAGTTCCTTTACCTTTTTCACCAGAAGATTACGCTGATGATCAGCAACTTTCAAGAGAATATGATTATCAAATTGATATTTGGTGGTCAGAAAACGAACCATTTGAGCAAGCAGAAATGCTTGTTTTTTTATTGGAAAAAATGAATTTCCAAGCATATTACCGTGAACCGTTATATGAAATAGAGACTCTTACATTTAGAGAAATCATTCGTGTAAAAGGTACGGTTTTTTCATTAAGAGAAAATTAGGAGGAGTTAAACATGTTAAAAAACTTAAAACAATCTGAAAGATTACTAAAATTAAACCTACAGCACTTTGCTTCAAGCACTGGAGTTACAGGGATTGCAATTGGCGTCTCAAACTTTTATTTCGCACCAATTAAAAAAGATAGCGAAGAAGGTATTGAATACGGTAATGGAACTCGAACAAGATTCTTAAAAGAAATTGAAGTAGAAAGACCACAAGAATCAGAAGAAGATTACGGTGATGATATCGTTGCTGCAACTGCTGTATCTAATGGTAAATTAGAAATTAAAACTACTTTTGTTACTGTACCTGCTGAACAAAAAGCATTCTTATCGGGTGCAACTAAAGGTACGGGTGGATTTAAATATAGTGCGAAAGATATTCCGCCAGACGTAGGTGCAGTATTTGAACGTCGTAACCATGATGGCTCTAGCGAGTGGGTTGGTCTATTTAAAGGTAAATTTACTAGACCGTCTATTAAAGGACAATCAAAACAAGATAAAGTAGAATTCCAAAATGACGAAGTTGAAGGTAGTTTTGTTGACCGTATTTTCGACGAAGCTTCCCATGTTACAGGTTATGATGCAAAAGGTGAAACTAAAGGTCGTGACTATGTGTTTATGGAAACATTCGGTAAAACATACGAAGAATTTATGTCTACTGTTGGAGAACAAGTTGTTCCTGCAGTTGAAAAACCAGTAGTTGCTGGTGGAGTCGTACCTGAAGCATAAGAGTGGAGGACATTTGTCCTCTACTTATTTTTATTTTGGCCAAATTAAAAATAATAATAGAAAGTTGGAAAACAAATGAAACGTACATCAATCGAATTAATTACAGGATTTACAAAGACAGGAAAAGTTCAGACGAAAAAATATTTAGCTAAACCAGTTATTACTTTATATGAAACTATTTATGGTTCAAAACTTTCAGCAAAAATGCAAAAAGTATTTAATGCTGTTGATTTGAATGAATTAACTGATGAAGAGTATAAAGAACTATCTGAAACAGAAAAGAAAGAGTATGATCAAAAACTTGAAGAAGCATCTGAGAAGGCAGAAGAACAGTTTGATGTTTTAGACGAGGTTTTTCAATTTATTGCTGAAGCTTTTGATAATCAATTTACGCCTGAAGAATTACAAAAAGGACTTGAAAGTGGAGATAAAGGTTTTGAAACTTTAGGTACTGTTCTTAGAAATATTACTAGTGGTGGAGAACCAAGTGATACAAAAAAGTTTGTGGAAGAGAAGGCGAAATAACACCTGAAGATTTAACGCCTGAAGGTGTATATAATAATTATATAAAAATTGCTAAAAAGTTAATTGATGAAGGAATGGATCCTGAAAAAATAGCTAATATGCCAATTAATTTTTTCTTGGAAATTGTAGAATCAAAAATCGAAAACAAAAAAGCAGCCAATAGCTTTAAAGACATATTTGGTTAAGTCACTCAAACATAAATGAGTGACTTTTTTTATTTATCTAATTTTAGAAGGAAAGGAGGAATTTTATGGCAAGTCCTATTGGAAATATGGTCATAAAAGTTGACTTAGACGGTTCAGGCTTTAATAAAGGTGTCACAGGTTTAAATCGACAAATGAGGATGGTCAGTAAAGAACTATCTGCCAATTTATCTAAATTCAGTCGTTACGATAACAGCTTGGAAAAATCAAAAGTAAAAGTTGACGGACTAACTAAAAGACAAAAAGTCCAAAAAGAGATTGTCAAAGAACTTAGACAAAATTATGACCGTTTAAGTGCCGAAACCGGAGAAAATAGTGCCAAAACTCAAGCAGCTGCATCTAAATATAATGAAGCAGCAGCTAAGTTAAATCAATACGATCATGAATTAGAAGAAGCTAAAAAACATATGAAATCTTTACAAGACCATCAAAGAGCCTTAAATACTACTCTTGGTAAATTAGGGAATAACTTTTCTAAATTTGGACCTCATTTAAAAACGATGGGAGATGGAATGAAAAACGTCGGTAGGTCAATGAGTATGTATGTTACAGCCCCTATTGTAGGTGGTTTTGGTGCTGCAGTTAAAGCTTCTATTGATTATGAAAGTGCTTTTGCCGGAGTTCGAAAAACTGTAAATGGTAGTGAAAAAGACTACAAAAAATTATCCGACGGAATTATCAAAATGTCTAAAAACCTACCTGTTGCAGCAACGGATATTGCTGAAGTAGGAGAAATGGCCGGTCAACTAGGTATCAAGAAAAGTAATATATTAGATTTTTCTAAAACAATAATTGACTTAGGTGAGTCAACGAACTTAACGAGAGAACAAGCGGCAACTGAGTTTGCTAGATTTGCTAATATCGTTGATATGCCACAAAAATCATTTAGTAGATTAGGTTCAAGTATCGTCGCTTTGGGTAACAATATGGCAACTACAGAATCAGAAATCATGAGTATGTCCATGAGAATAGCTGCACAAGGTAAGTTAGTAGGCATGACAGAATCAGATATAACAGGTCTTGCAGCGACAATGTCTTCTTTAGGTATTGAAGCAGAAGCAGGTGGTACTGCAATGACAACAGTACTTAAAAAAATTGATAAAGCAGTTGGTTATGGTGGAGATGCTTTGAAAGAGTTTGCAGAAGCAAGTGGCGTTTCATCTAAAGAATTTAAAAAGCAATGGGAAAGCGACCCTATAAAAGCTTTAGATACTTTTATCGGTGGTTTATCAGAATCTAAAAAAGAAGGAGCTAACCTTTCTGATATTTTAGCGAATCTAGGAATCAAAGGAATTAGAGAATCGGATACAATTTTAAGAATGGCTAATAATCACAAATTATTGGGGAAAGCTGTACAAATCTCTGGTAAGGGTTGGAAAGAAAATAAAGCTTTATCTAACGAAGCTAATCAAAGATATAAAACAATGGCGTCTCAACTAAAAATATTGAAAAACAATGTTGTAGCTTTTGGTATTTCATTAGGTGACGCTATCGCACCAATCGTTATAAAGCTAGCCAAGGGATTAACAGGTGTTTTAAAAAGTATGTCTAACATGTCTAATGGTATGAAGATAACAATAGCTGTTGTTGGTTCTTTAGTTGCAGCAATAGGACCGGTTGTATTTATATTTGGTTCGTTTATTAGTGTGATTGGTAGTGCAATGACAACACTAGGACCATTGTTAGTTGGTATTAGTAAAGCTGGAGGAGTTATGGCATTTCTATCTGGAAAAGTAGCTACATTAGTTAAGCTATTCCCTGCGCTTGGTCCTGCAATAAGTTTTGCAGGCGGTCCGTTATTATGGATTGTCGGTGGATTAACAGCCTTAGGCATCGCATTCACTGTCGCTTATAAGAAGTCGGAAACATTTAGAAATATTGTAAATAAAGCTGTTTCAGGTGTAATGAATGTTTTTAAAGCAGCAAAGATTGCACTTCAAGGTTTCTTCCAATTATTCAAAGGAAATGGACAAGACGGAATCATTACTCTATCTAAAATATTTCCACCGAATGTAGTAGTTGGAATAACATCCTTTGCAGATAAAATAAAAAATACATTCATTCAAGTTGTGAATGCAATAAAAGGTTTTGCTAGTCAAGTTGGTGGTCAATTAACTAGTTTTTGGAATCAAAACGGTGCTCAAATTACTGAAGCAGTCCAAAATATAGCGAATGTTATATCAACTGTTTTCAAATTTATTTGGGGTAACATAATACGTCCGATCATGACTTTGATTTGGAACCTCATGAAAATTATTTGGCCAGGTATTAAATGGTTAGTAGTCTCAGTCTGGGGTAATATTAAAGGCGTTATTTCAGGCGCATTAAATGTAATTATGGGCGTAATTAAAGTTTTTGCAGGATTATTTACTGGAGACTTCCGAAAAATGTGGGAGGGCATCAAACAAATTTTCAAAGGTGCACTTCAATTAATTTGGAACGGAATACAGTTAATGCTTGTTGGAAAAATTTTAGGAGCAGGAAAAGTCTTTATTCAATTGTTTAAATCTATACTTAGTGGTGGTTGGAAAGCAATTATAAGTATATTTAGAAATTCACTAGGATTTATTTATAAAGCAGTTTCAAGTGGGTTCTCAAAAACTTATAGTTTTACTAAAAACATATTTACACTCATGAGAAAGTCAGTAAATACAATTTTGGATCATATGAGAACTGGAATCAAAAATATAGTCCAATCTATTTATGCAATTATTAAAAATGCATTCACAAAATCTTTCAGTTCATCAAAAAATATTTTTAGTAAATTAAGAAATTTTTGTGTGAATCTATGGAAAGGATTAAGAGATTCAATCTCTAACTTGGCATTAAGAGTATATGTAAATGTTAGAAGTAGTTTTACGAGATTATATGATAATTCACTCAAATTATTCAGGAAATTGCGTAGTTTTATGAGTGATATATGGACATCAATCCGTAGAAATACAGTTGATAAAGTGGCATCTTTATATAAAGGTGTTAAGAATCATTTTGAAAAATTATTCTCTAGCAGTAAAAGTATCAATCAAAGATTGAGAGATTTCATGTCTAATATTTGGCGTGGAATAAAAGATAAAACGACGGGAATGGCAAGAAATATTAAAGATGCTGTGCTTGGAAGTTTTAGATCAATGAGGGATAAATTAAAAGGTATTGTAGGGAAAATTAAAGATCATATAGGTGGTATGGTCAAAGGTGTTAAAAAAGGTTTAAACAAATTAATTGATGGAGTCAATGCAGTAGCTACTAAAATTGGAATGGATAAATTTAAAAAGATTAAGTTGTCTACTGGTACAGTAAAACACAATCACTCTTTATCTGATAACCAAGGTCGGTTGAAACAACATACGAGAGCGATAGTTGGAGATAAAGGTCCTGGTAATGGTCCTGGTGGATTTAGACATGAAATGATTGAGTATCCGAATGGACGCCTAGCAATGACACCTAAAACAGATACAGAGGTTATTTTGCCAAAAGGCTCAAGAGTTCATAACGGAACAGCAACTTATAATTATTTGAATACTCCACAGTTTAGCACGGGTACATTACCGAGATTTAGTCTAGGTAGTTGGCTTGATGACAAGAAAAAAGATGCAGGTAAATATGCAGGTAAGAAAATGGCTCAAGCAAATAATGCAGGAAAGCAAATTATTAATGGTACCAAAGACACTGCTAAAGCTTTGAAAAAAGGATTTGATAAAGCTATAGGTGATGTCTGGGACTTTGCATCCAATCCAGGAAAACTAGTAGATAAGGTCATGTCTCATTTTGGTGTAGATTTCGGTAGTCTACCTGAATTACCTAGAAAAATGATGGCAGGAATGTATAAAAAATTAAAAGAAGGCGTAAAAGATTTATTTGGCGGATGGCTTGAAGATAGTGGTGGTGGAGATGGTAGTTCATTCACGAAGTACGCTATTACAACACCATATAGTCCTAATAAAGCGGTAGCTGGATATGGATTTAATGGTGGACGTCATTATGGAATTGATTATGCAACACCAGTCGGTACAACACTGACAGCGCCAACTAGCGGTACTATTTCAAAATTAAGTAACTACGGCGGCGGTACAGTTGCTAAATTATTAAGTGGTAAGTTCACACAGTTCTTTATGCACTTAAAAGATATATTCAAGACAGGTAAGGTTAAACAAGGCGAAAAATTCGCACACACAGGTAACAGTGGTCATTGGACTACTGGACCTCACTTACATTATCAAGTAGAGAAAGGTCATTCAGCAGATATTACTAACAGAAATACAGTGGATCCTGCTAAATTCTTATCTGGAAAAGGTGGAGGTAAACAAGCACCTTCACAATGGCGTTCTACTATTCAAAGAGCAGCAAGAAGAATGAAAGTAAATTTATCTAGCAAAGAGATGAATGGTATTATTGCACAAATTCAACGTGAAAGCGGTGGAGATGCAAGTGTAACGCAAGGTAATATTGGAGATATTAACAACTTAAGAGGTACACCTGCACAAGGCTTGTTACAATATGTACCTAGTACATTTAAAGCATATGCCATGAAAGGACACGGAAACATTAAATCTGGATATGACCAATTACTAGCATTCTTTAATAACTCTAATTGGAGAAAGAATTTGCCTTATGGTCGTTCGGGTTGGGGTCCAACTGGTAGTCGTAGATTTGCTACAGGTGGTAAGGTTTGGAATGGATTCTATCATCTGGGAGAAGAAGGATATCCAGAATGGATAATACCATCAGATCCAAAACGTAGTGAAGATTCATGGAAATTGCTAGCTTTAGCTGCTAATGATTTAGAGAAAAATTCGCCGAAAAGTAAGAGACCTAATAATTTACCAAATCCTTCAACTGGTTCAGGTAGTAGTAATTCAAATCTTGAAAAGAAATTTGATATGTTATTAAGTTTAGTTTCTAAACTTGTATCAAGTAATGAAGCAATTGCAAATAAAGATTATGAGCCAGTAATTGATAAGTATTCACTTGAAAATGAAGTGTTTAAATTAATCGAGAAATACGAACGAACTAAAAAGAGAAAAGGTAGATATAATCCAGCGACTTAATAGGAGGTGTATAAATGCTTGATACTATTTTAGTTAATAAAAAGAAAATTGATTGGCTTGTTGTAGCAAGAGGGTTTAATATACCCTCTTTTAATTTTGCTACAGAAAGAGAAAAAGTTAATGGCAGACCAGGTAGTGTGAAAAAATCAAGAAATATTGATGAAGTAGAATTTGAATTACCTTTAATTGTGAGAAATGATTATTTATCGCCTGGTGGAATAAAAAGTCATGATGAGATAGTAAATGAATTAGTGGGATTTTTTAATTACGACGGTGAAGTTGAATTAAGGTTTAAGTCGAAATCATGGTACTGGAAAGCAAGATTTGACGGCCCTATAGAAATCCCGAAAAATCCTAAAGAGTTTGTTAGGTTTTCTATAAAAGTTATTTTAACAGATCCATTTAAATACTCATCTAATGAATATGAAAATACAGCTATTTCCGATGAAGTTGCAATTCTTAATAAAGGTACTGCAGATACACCAGTCATAATTGAAGCAAGAGCATTGAAAGACAGTACATCTTATATGATTGCTAAAGGGCAAAATGGAGTAGCAGAAGATTATTTTATGATTGGTAAATCAGAAGATGCGAATAAAGTTAACAAAGATGAAGAACCGTTTTTGTTCAATGATGAATTTCATACAGGTATAGGTAATTGGGCTTATGTTGCAGCAAATACTTCATTTGGCAATAAGTTAGATGGCGGAGATGCGAACGGGGGAAGATTCGGGGTTTCAGAATTGAAAGAGAGTATATATCCTTCAAATTATGGGACCGCAAGTACAACTAATTGGCATGGTGCAGCAATTTATAAATCACTTGGTAAAAGTTTAGGAGATTTTAGAGTGAAGTTCAAAGTACTTGTGAGACATCATGCAGATACAGGTCCCGGTAAAGGTTTTACCTATATAGTTGATGAGAATAATAGAACGTTATTCAGTATCGGTTATGTCAATACATCAACTAGTCGTAACTTCGGTCAGATTATCGCATATGCATATAATGAACACGGTGAGGCACAACGTATTTATGCTAGAGAAACGCCGTTTAAATATTTAAAAATAGATAATATGCATGTCTTTATGACATTAGAACGTAAAGGCAATGAGATATACATTGAAACGTGTAAATATGATTATGGTAAAGATAAAGGTCGACGAAAACCACTCGATAAAGATTCTAAGACGTTTAAGGACAGCGGTAACTTTTATCAACGAAAAGCAAGAATAGCACAAATGTATGTTGGAAAGTCTGTTAAATATGAAAAAAGAATGTATGTAAATTTATTAGGTTTTTCAATTCAAGAGTTATTACCAAAACAGTCAGACGTAACACCTATTGTAATTAGGCAAGGAGATTTAATTGTAATAGATACTGGACAAAATCTCGTTACATTATATGATGAGAGTGCTTTGAAAATGAAAGATTTTGGATCTAATTATTTTAATTTAGATAGTGGTTTGTCGGAATTAATAATTGAACCTGCTGGAAAGTTTGATACAAAAGTAATCTGGCGTGATAGATACCATTAAGAAGGAGGTGAGGATTTGATACATGTACTTAATTTCAATAGTGAGATTATTGATTTTATCAGTCAAGATGATTCTGCGATTATTCGAGCAGAACACACTAGAAGTAAAGAAGACAAAAGTGAACTGTTAAATATCACCTTACTTTCAGAAAGAGCAGAACATTTTAAAGAACGAAATAGAGTTATTATCCAAGAGCCTAATGGTGCATATAAAGAATTTATAATTAATAGACTTGAAGAAGAAGGTCAATATCTAGAAATAGAATGTGATGCTTCATATGTAGAAGACATTGGTAAAGCAAAACCTATACCAGCTGGTAAGTTTACGAAAATGACTGTAAATGAGGCACTTTCAGAAACGTTAAAAGATTCAGGTTGGGAAGTTGGTCTTTGTGAATATGGTGGAATCAAGTCAATGTCATGGACTTCTGTACGAACACCCCATGAAATAATTAGTCAATTAACAACCACTTATAAATTAGAGCCAGACTATGTCATTGAGATTAAAGGTAATGAAGTCGTGAGAAGAAAAGTTAATATGATTCAACCGAAACCTTTATTTGAAGGAAAGGAAATCATATATGGTAAAGATTTAATCTCTATGAAAAGAACGGTTGATATGTCAGAAGTTAAAACAGCCTTATTTGCTTTTGGTCCTGAAAAAGACGATGGAACACGTATCAGTACAGTTGTGGTAGATGATGAAGCACAACAACAGTTTAATTTACCTAAACGTTATTTATGGGGTATATATGAGCCTGAATCAGATGACCAAGATATGACACTTGAGAGACTGATCACTTTGACTAAGACCGAGTTGAACAAGCGTAAGTCTTCAGCATTAAGCTATGAAATAGATGCATTTGATTTAGAGAAAGAGTACCCTCATGAAATTATTAGATTTGGAGATATTGTTAGGATTAAAAATCCAGATTACACGCCAAGTTTATATGCAGAAAGTGAAGTTGTTGGTTTCGTACACGAATTAATTTCAGACGACTTAACATGGCAGTTTGGAAATGTAATCGAATATAAAGAAGATGATTTATTAAAATATTTCAGAAGTAGAATGGAAGAAATCGAAAAGAAATTAAATAATAACATCAACAATTCTAATACGATCATCACAGATAGAATTGAAGAAGAAATTGAAAGATTACAAAGAACTATTCACAGAGGCGAAACAGCACCACCAAGCCCAGAAGAAGGCGACTTTTGGTACGATACTAGCAATTTTAAAGTTGCAGTATTACGAGAATTTAAAAATGGTCGTTGGGAAAATGCGTCAGCACACGACGTTGAACAAATTGGTGGTATGACGAAAGAAGCTATTATATACAACGAAATTAACGGCACATTTCTTTCTATATCTGTACAACATGCAAAAGTAATTAACGAAGTATACGAGGTTTTAAATAGTGAATATTTAGTTGACGAGGGTATAAGAGATTGGCTTAACAATGAACTAAATATACTTCTTGACATTTATTCAAGCATTACTTCATCACTAGATAGCATGACAGTAGAAACAGCAACGATAGGTAAATTAATGGATACACAAGCCATGATAGTTCAATATCGCGGTCAAGCGTATGCACTAAATACGGCGTTGCTTAATGCTAGACAAGCCATTGATGAACGCTTTAAATTACTTCAATCGCAATACACAGATGAAAAATACAACGAGGCAATGCAAAAGGTAGCTGAAAAGTTTGGGTTTGAATATAAAGAAGATGGTTTTCTTGTTGGAGATGGTTCTTTAATAAGCGGTGCAATTCAAGCATTACGTGAGGACACTGAAGAACAATTCAAGCAAGTGGTAAAAGGTGTTGATTATGAAACGGATAAGAAAGGTATTATCGAACGTTTAAATGGTGCTGATAGTGCAAGAGAACAATTAGATAAATTGATAAAAGACCGTGTAACTTTAAATGAATACAACAACATGAAGGTAGGTACAGAAAACCTATTATTAAATAGTTTGTATCAAGACAAAGCGACTAGCAGTTCATTAACTCATGCTTTTTTCAGATACTACTTAACGACACCTTTAAAAGTTGGTAAGACGTATACATTTACTTGTAACTTTAATACAACGGACACTAATCAAAGTGGAAGAACATCTGTCAGAGGATATACACCAGATAATGGCCTGATAGATGTCGATATTGTAGAAGGTAAAATCAAAGTAACGTTTGTTGCTAAAGTTGAGAGTTCTACATTCCTAGTTTATAAAGATATTGCAGGTACTTCGCCACATACATTGAATGTGAATGTTACTAATGCAATGTTAGTAGAAGGCGATAAAATTGGCGACTATCAACAAGCACCTAAAGAAACCGCAGAACGTCTTAAAACAATGGAAACAGGCATTGAACAAAATGGTATAGATATATCATTAAGAGCCAAAGAAACAGACTTGAACAAGACAAAACAAACGCTATCTAAAATTGCAGCCGAAATTTTAGTGAACACGACAACAGGCGTGACATTAAAGTATGACGAGAATGGAACAGTAAGTGATGTTACAGTTGGTCCTAGTGGCGTTAAACTGAATACGAATGTGTTTGAGATAAATGACGGGGACGTTATCGTTAAGAACGGTGTCACAACGATTAAAGACGCATACATTGACAAACTATTCTCAAAACAAGCGACAATCAATTACTTAAATAGTGTTGATATAACAGCGAAACGTATTGAGGCAAAAGACAATAAAGCATCTGTAAACATCGAAAATGGCACAATAACGATGACTAGAGCAGATGGTCATAAACTTGATATGGGTATTAATGGTATTGAAATGTTAAATCCCGATGGGTCTAAACGTTTTAGTATGGACAGATTATTAGTTACAAGTGCAGCATTAGGTACATCTAATTCAAATGTATATCTTGCGGCTCAACAAGGTTATGAGGTAAGAGCAGTTGATATTACGCAAATACCAAGTGACGGTGCATGGGATAGTTACAGATATGTACCTATCAGAGCGCATAGCTTTATAGGCGATAAATTGATGACTAACGCAGGAACTAACTTGTATTTAGGTTCAGACGCAGAAATACGAATGACCTCTCGTGGTGGTTATAATGGCACAGATACTATATATAGAAATGTAAGAGCATTAGGATATTTCGGTAACTTTTTAGATTCTAATTATGTTACAGCGGGGCAACATATCTATATTCGTCCGGACAGTGGTTCAGAGGTTAGATTCACTGTTAGAGGTACAACAGAAAATTATGTTGATATTCGAGGTGGTATAGGTTGGTTAGCTTCAATAGCGCATAGAGATACAAATGCAAGATTTTATATTGGTAGCGATAATGGCGTTAGAATTACAGGACGTTCTTTATATAATGGTGGGGATATTATTTGGCGCGACTTAGCGGCTAATGGACTATATGCCAACTTCTTAGATATCAACCCTAATACAAATGCCGTAAATCTTTATTTAAGGGCTGACGGAGAAGTGCGAATTACTAAAAGAAATACGACTGATAGTTATATACCTATCAGAGCAGCAAGTGCAACGTGGACATCTTCTGAACGTTATAAATATGATATTGAGAATTGGGATATAGATGTATTAGAACATTTGGTTGATCGAGTGCAGTTATATAGTTATAAGCTATATTCAGAAATCGAAGAAGACAGTCAAAGAGTTAGACACGGTGTTGTTTTAGAAAGAGAAACGCCAGACGAATGGAAAAATGGGGACGGTGTCGATTCTTATGAAATGACGGCATGGTGTCTTAAAGCTATACAAGAATTAACTAAAAAAGTCCGTACATTAGAAGCGGAATTGGAGGCAAAATAATGAATGAACAAAGCATACAAGCAAATCCACAAATTGTTATAAGCAATCTAGTACAGGAAAATTCAAGACTAACGCATGAGAATGCAGTGTTAAAAGCAATAATTCAAGAACAAAACGATCAATTACAAACTGATAATCAAGCGCCTGCTCAAAGCGAGTAAGGTGCTTTTTTATATATAAAAATTTAAAGGAGTGTTTTAAATGGAAATGAATATCAAACAGTATTTTTTAGTAGAGCGTGACGAAAAAGGACAAGAAACATGTCTAATCAAGAATTATGGGAACGGCTTTAATAAAGGCGGAACGCCTCAATCAGCTCATAAGTTTATGAATGAAGCAGACGCTAAAACAGCTTGTACAGTACAGAACACATTAGCAACAATTTTTGGTAATAACACATTCACTTATTACATTGAAGAAACAATTTCACGTACTAAAAAACAACAAGACGGACAGAATTACGTAGAAGGTACAGAAGAGACAGAGTAGATCATAAAGCACTTACTAATGTAGGTGCTTTTAGATTCTAATGAAAGTAGGTGCTTTAATGACGGGCAGAAAAGGATTGAACTTTTTTCATTTTTACGCAATTGCGTGGGATTTCGCTTTTGGAATTTGTTGTATTGTTCGAGGTAGTTATTGGATTCTTTTTGCTGAGAAAGCACAATACGAAAGTGAACTCTACACAGCTATGCATAAGGTGATGCCTTTAACGATTTGGGGCATTCCATTTGTACTTGCTGGAATATTAATTATTCTTGCAGGAATCAAACTACCATATCATCAAACAAGTATTAGTTTTTATAGATTGACTGCATGGGGATATGCAATAGCATGTCCTTTTTATTATATTTTCTCAACGGCTGGTTTTGACAGTGGCTTAAATTTAGTCACGCCAATTATGAATCTTTCCTTTTCTATATTTTGTGGAGCAACTGCACTATTAGCTTACAAAAACATTTCTGAAATGAAGCAAGAAAAGAGTAAGTAATGAATTATCTAACAACAGAGAAATATTATGAAGACGAACTACGCCGTGAGAAAGATAAAGGTAAATTACATGCAAGAATAAACGAAGTAGAAGATAAACACGATCAGAACTTTAATGCTTTGAATTTAACAATACGAACATTTATAGAAGGACAAAAACCAATAAATGAAAATATGAAAGGAATTCGTGATGATTTAAAAGAGGTCAATACCATATTAATAGATTACGTAAAGAAAACAGACAGTATTGAAACTGAATTAAAACGAGTCCAAGAAAGCCAACAAGCAGGTGTTGTAGATAGAAACAAGTTTCTCATAACAATAATTACAGCTGGACTTGGGGCAGGTGGATTTGTGCCAGTTTTAATACAAGTCTTATTTAAATAAGGAGGCAATAGCATGAAAATCAACTGGAAAGTACGAATCAAGCAAAAATCATTTTGGGTAGCCATTATATCGGCTATCCTTTTATTTGCTCAACAAGTAGCGGGTGCATTCGATTACGATATAACAGTGTATACAGACCAAATAACAAATATTGTGAATAGTGTATTGGGTGTGTTGGTGTTACTAGGTGTAGTGCAAGACCCAACAACGCGTGGTATCAAAGATAGTGAACAAGCACAACGATATACAAAACCTAGAAAGTCGGCTGAATGATCAGTCGGCTTTTTATTATGACTTGGTTATGACAGTGCAGTTATAGCCAAGAAAAAACTAAAGGAGAGATTTATAATGAAAGATATTTATTCAAATCACATTCAAGGAAGTAAGTTAACAGGTAAAAAAGCAAGTATTGCAGGTATTGTTATTCACAATGATTATGGTTCAATGACACCTAATCAGTATTTACCATGGTTATATACAAGAGAACAAAACGGAACGCATGTTAATGGGTGGGCTTCAGTTTATGTAAACAAAGATGAGACGCTTTGGTATCACCCAACAGATTATGTAGAATGGCATTGTGGTAATAACTGGGCTAACAGTAATCTGATCGGATTCGAAGTTTGTCAATCACACCCAGCAGCAGGTTTAACAGATGCCCAGTTCAAATTAAATGAAGAGGCAACATTTAAAGTAGCAGCAGCTGTCATGAAGTCTTATGGTTTGCCAGTCAATCGCACGACAGTTAATCTTCATAGACAGTATTTTGGCACATCTTGTCCTCATCGTTCTTGGGATATGCATGTAGGAAAAAACGCACCAGATACGTTAGCTAATCGTAATAAGTTAAAAGATTACTTTATTTCTCGTATTAAACATTATTACAACGGTGGCACAACAACTAAACCACCTAAAACAACTTGGAAATGGTCTGGTAAAGCGACAGCTAAGAAAGGTGTATCTCCAATCGCAGCTAAAAAGAAACCAGGTTTAAACGAACCGGCATTAGCACCACCAAATAACATCTTAGCTGGTCAATATATTAACTTCTTCTCGGTTACTAAAAAGGATAAATATTGGTGGGCAGAGTTTGAATATCCAACTAACCCTAAAGCTGGACGATTCTATTGTGCATTGGGGCCTATTACACACAAAGATGAGAAGTTAGAAAAAGAAACCAAATTATGGTTTGACTTGAAGATTACAAGTAAAAAGTAGTATTATATGTTTACCCTATTTAGTTTAACCGCTAGGTAGTTCATACACACAAACCCCACTTCTTATTTGTAGAGTGGGGTTATTTTTTTATTATTTAATTTGTTTTGCAAGATAATTAATCGGGTATTTGTATCTTGTATCTATTATTAATACAAGATTAATTGAAAGGAATAAGTTTTATGAAAGAAATTAACTATCAAGATTTAAGCGATGATTTATTGTATGTTTCTATATTGTTAAATGAAAAATTAAATGGAGACTTCAACAATGATGTAGAAATAGCGATATTAGAAGAATGTATTACTAAATTAAAAAGTACTACCATACAAAGTCCTGATTTTAAAACAGAAGTGTGATTAAGTATGTTAAGATAACTTTAGACATATTAAACACAATATTACGGCGAGCCTACTCATGTAATTGAGTAGGTTATTATTTTGAATTATGTAATATTAATGATATAATTTGTATAGTTTAAACCTATTATCTCCGTTTTAGTTTTAAACTCATATTTAGTAATACCTTTTTGCACCTCACTAATAAGTGGGGTGTTATTGTTTTTAAGACGAAATAATGATATAGTAGCTAGATGAAAGTGTTTAACCCTAAAACACTTACCCTCTACACAATGCCATGATGTAGGGGGTTTTTATTTGCTTTAATATCAATAGTGTAGTATTACTATAAATAAGCACTTTTTGAGTGCTAGTGTTTCTTAATATAACTTCCAATACTAGCCCTGTCACTTTATGTGATGGGGTTTTTATTATGTTACAATGATTATAGGTTTGTTTCTCTTCCAAATATAAACAAATCTAATTAAGTTATCCTATGCCCTGTCACTATAAGTGATGGGGTTGTTTTTTAAAATTTATTAATTAGTATCTACTAATAGTATTAGGTCTTAATATATGGTATAATATAAATGTGTATTAGCAACTAATGTCTTCCCCGATGTTAGTTGCGCTTTTTATAAATAAACTCTTTCTACTTTATTGTGTAAAATGTATAATATTGTTAAATACACACTGAAAGAGGTAAGGGGAATGAATTTAGATAGTATTTTTGATAAATTGAAGGAGATGGATGACGAAGTTATAACAAAATCTGTCTCGTTTGCACTGGTTAAAAAATCAGATAGTGACAATCAACAAAACTTGTTTTATGAATATAAGGTTGAAGCTGATGTTCAAAAGGATTTATATTCGTTGGTAAAGAATTACTTTAACGATAAAAGGATAAGAAACAGAGATAAAAGTAAATACGATGCTGTGATTCAGCGTAAAGATTATAAAGGTTTTTATTTAGTTGCAAAATCAGATTATAATCATGTCAAAAAATTTGTTAATGATTTGAAAAATTCTAATTCAATTGGTAGTTCTAAAAATGTAAATATTGAAAAATTTATAGCATATATAATTACAATTGAATATGAAACTGATAAGTACATATATTATATAGGAGAAATATCAGCATTAAGCTCCTTAAATAAAACTAAATTTATAGGAAATATTACAGATGATAAATTGAAGAAAATTAAACAGAACAATTTAGTTGGATTTAATGAAAAAATGGCTATGTTTATACATGATGAAGAAATGCTAATTAATCAAATTAGTATTTTTGAAAAATTATGTAATATGCATATAGAATTTGATGAACAGGCAACAAATTTACTGAATACTATATCTGAATATGATGTAATAACTAACTTTGAAAAATTTGATAAAAAAGTAAAAAAAGATAAAAGATTTTCCAGAAGATTGGCTAAATTAAACGAACATCCTGAAAGAGTTGTAGCTTTTTTTGAAAATATTGAAGGTGTAAATGAAGTTTTGAATTCTGAAGAATTTAATGAAAAATTTAAAGGGATTGTCTTGGAAAATGGTAAATTGGTATATAAAGAAGAATTAACTCAACAATTTATTAGTTTAATTAGTGACTCAGCTTATGAATCTATAGTAGGAAAGCAGAAAAGATTAGATGAAATGATTTAAAGGAGAATGTCATGGGAATATTATATAAAATAAGTTTGTTTATTTCTTCCTTTGCACCTTTATATGTAATGTTAATTATACAAGAAATTGATAGTGCCTTTAAATACAACAGTTTAAGCAAACTACCACTATCTATATACATATATTGGTTTATACTAATAACTTTGATTATAATTTCAGTGATTTCTATATACATTATTTTTAAAGATAAAGGAAATAAAACTATAGAAATTGATACAAACCTAGAAAAACAGGGAGATAATATTATTAGTTACATTATGACATACCTAGTTCCTTTGCTTTCTATTGATCCAAATGATTATGTTAACCTATTACAAAATGCGTTTCTTTTTACGATAATAGGAACAATTTATATACAGCAAAATCTGTTGTTTTTAAATCCTATATTTTCATTATTAAATTATAAATTTTACAAAGATTCAAACAATGAAATTTTGTTGAGTAAATACAGTATAGAAGAATTGAAGTCATTAAAATGTGAGGGCAAAAAAGTTTTCGCTCGTAAGATTGATGAAAAATTTTGGATTATAAAAAATGTGAGAAAATAATTATTTTATGTCTTTAATAGAAAATTATAACTAAACCCACCTTAATTGGTGGGCTTTTTTATTTATCTTTGCTATTTATTTCTAGAATATTTAATCCTTCCGATTCCTTTGGTTCCTCGAAGAATGAAGTGAGATAATTGAAAGTAGATTCAGTATCAAAATTATTCCTTTCTGGTTCCTCTAGTTGTCTTATTTTTAGGTGTTCTAAACATTTTTTGTTATCAACATTTATATATATAAGTTTATGATAAGCATTTATTTCATTAGCTATATTTAATAACCATCTTCTTTGATTTTTGGTGTTTCCTGGAAAGTCCATAACTACATCTGTCCCAACACACAATATATTCTGTACATGTTTTTTTATCAAAGGTTTTATTTGTTTTGACAAATTTTGATAATCTTCTATTGTCTTAATTTTATTTGGATACAGACTTTCAAGCCATTCGTCTTCTGATAATAAAACTGCATTTTTTTCGTTCGTTAATTGTTTTGACATTGTTGTTTTTCCAGCACCCATTTTACCTGTGAAAAAATATAAAGTTCCTAAATTGTTCATATTGAATCTACTCCTAAATGTTTTTGGATTATAATAGTTTATACTTTAATATAATATACACTTTATCATAAATGTACTGTAAATATGGTGTTTTCTATTCTATCTCAATAATACAATCCAGATTTTAAAAGTTAAACCCACCTTAATTGGTGGGTTATTTATATGGGTGATTTTTAATATATTCTTGAGCCTTTCCTTGGTTACCACTTGCAGCAGTTATTGCTTCATATTGTTCAACAATCTTGTAATCAAAGTCTTTACCCAGACCATTTGCAATGTTTGTACGTGCAGTTTGTATAGTGCCATCATATTCTTTTTGTTCTCTACTTCCCTCAGGTAATGCATCTCTATTTAGTGTCATAAGTCTGAATGCATAATTTTTATCAGATAAGTGAGGTAAGTATTCGGGATTTTCTTCTGACACTTCGTTGTTATCCTCTGCTATCTGTTCACTATTCATACTAGTATCGTTTTCAACAGTTTGATGTTGTTCATTAACACTGGTTGATACATCATCCTTTTTTGCTATTGTGTTCTCATACACCATAAACGCAGCAAAAGATAATCCTATCATCAAAATAGCTATAACTAATAAAGACATTATAACTTTTAAAATGTTCATTCTACCATTCCCTTCATTTTTTCGAACTTCCATTATTACAATATTACTCTATCTCCACAATGCAATCCATACTCAATTGCACTTTCTCACCATTCTCCAACACTTCTAACTTATTTCTTTCACTATCAAACTTATTAATCTCACACTCAATCGTTTTATAATATCCATCTTCCCAATACTTAATTGTTGCTGGTGGATCATAAAATAATTTTTGCGCTAAGACATCGTTCAAATCACGCAACGCTAATTCATCAAACACAGGCTTATCAACTTTGTTTTGGTCTTCGATAAAACCGTTAATCGTTTCATATTGTTGTGGCATTGTTGCAAATGGCGCCCACTTAATCATCTTGCGACCTTCTGGGATATTACTATTCAAATACTTTTTAGGTATTTTTCTATAGTCCGTTTCATACTTATATGGTTCAGGCATACCCGGGTTAATGATTTTCAATTTAAACACCTCACGTATAATTAGTAGTTTCATTATACGAACAAATGTTCTGTTTTGTAAAGAGTTTAAAAATTTATATCAAAATTAATCTACGCCAACGACACGCCAACAAACTATTGAGAACACTGATGTTATAGGCTTTAAGGAATCCCTCCCAGGACGTAAATTACCAATATCCCGTTGTATCTCGTTACTTGTAACGTAGATATGACGGGATTTTTTTGTATATGTAAATGGCTTGCTCATCATCATATTGGTATGTTTCCTCTAATAAATGTGAGTTTATGGATAGGATAACATTAATATTATTGTGTCCTAGTCGTTTAGAAATATAATGTATTGAACACCCTTTAAAAAAACTGAACAAAAACTGTGACGTAGTGAGTGTGCCGTTATCTCTTTGATGTTTAATTGCTTACACGCTCGCTTTAATGCTTTATTAACTGCGTTATTAGTTATCAATGTACCATGTTCAGAAAATACATATCCATTAATATCATGTGGACGACTATTAATAAAATTTTTAACACGACTTAAAGTTTTATGATCCATACTAATTAGTCTGTCTGATGTTTGTGTATTAGTACCAGGGATATGAACTTGATTATTTGGCAAATTAAAATCGTCACGTTTCATTTTCTGTATTTCAGTAAATCTTGCACCAGTAACCATTATGATAAGTAATAGTAAGGACGACATACTTTCTTTTGTTTCTAAATAGTATTTTTACTTTTAAACTCATTATGACTAATGTATTTATCCTTTTCATCTTTAGACGCCACAGAGCCTTTTGTATTGGCTTTATATGTGGCGTTCTTGTGTATTAGTCCGTTCATGTATAGCATCGTCTAAACAATTGCGAATATAACTATTTAACTTTCGTGTACTGTTTGTCGAATGATTACCAGCATATTCATTTATAAATTTCTGATAGTCCATTCTATTAAGTTCTGTAAGTAACGTGTGGTTAAAATATTCTTTAATTAATCTGTGTGCTATAACATAACGATCATAAGTTTTCTTTGTGACTTTATCCTTCTTATTTGTTTCATACTAGGACTTGAAGTAGTCTCCAAATTCAAACTTATTATTTAATACGATACCTTTTCTAAAATAAGATTCTAACTCAACAGCTTCAGCACGTGCTTCTTGTTTAGTACGGAAGCCACCTTTAAAGTGATTAAGTAATAAATGTACTATGTATTAAAAAGAATTAGTGATATAAATTTTAAAAAACTAAATTTAGTGCTTTAAAATTACTTGCAATGGTTTATTATTATAAGTAATAATAAATATTTTGTTAGATAATTAACCAAAGATGAAAAAATTTATACGAAGTATACCGAAGAAAATCAATGAAGTTAACATGAATAAGGAAATACTTAATATAATTAAAATAAAACAAAAGGGAAATGTTAAATGGATAAATTTGATGAAATGTATGATAAGACTGATTATAGCCACATGTCAGTTCTCTATAAAACAACTGCTTTAGTAACAATAAACGAAGATTGCAAAGGGGACTGTGGTTTATTTATTAACGATATGTTTATTGTGATATTGAATAAAAAATGTGATGAAAGTTACTTTCTTGTTAGTTTGCACAATATTACTCAAAAAAATGGTTTTCTATCTAAAAAAGCGATACTTGAATTCCCTATAGAAGAAGATAAAGTGACTATCGATTTCAGTTTTGCAAAAGATAGAGATAACTTTATTGATAGCTTAAACGGGATGATTGAATCAATAAGACAAAAGCATGAAGAAGAAATAGAAAAAGAGAGACAAGAAGAATATAAAAAGAGAGACAAGAAGAATATAAAAAGAAACGCACTGATATGCCTTACGAAGAATTGAAAAAACTTAAAGAATTATATGATCTAGAAATTTTAACTGAAGAAGAATATAAATTTAAAAGAAATGAAATGTTAAAAGACTATTTGTAAAGGAGTAATGTGGAATGAAAAAGATAATAGGTGTAGTGGTAGTACTGGTGTTATTTTTAGTAGGATGTAGTCAAAACGAAAGTGAAATGAATGATTATGATTACAAAAAAGTAGAAGAAGATAATAAAGTATATGCGAAGAAAATAAAGGAATTTGCTAAAGTTATCGTGGATATTGCAGATGAACACGACGAATATATGGACAACGACGAAACAAATGATAAAGAAACTTCAAAATTACTCAAAAAACTTGAAAACAAATTAGAAAAGAATAGAAAGACATTCACTAAAGATACAGAAAAATTAATGGCTGACGGTAGTCTATTAGGAGATCATCTAATTAATATCAGTGGGATGTATGAAACGTATTATAACGAAACGTCAAGATTATACGAATTGAATGATGATAAAGAAGAGTATACACCACCAATGATATTCGCACTTTATACATTAGGTAACAATTTTGATTTAGCACTTTATGAAACTCAATACGCCTATGATGATATAGGAAAAGAAGAACGTGATAATATACTTGGAGAAAAACTATCAAATGATTTAGATGAAACGTTAGTTGTTACAGAAAAGGAACTAGAAGATAGTTATACCGATTTTGCTGAGCTCACAAAATACAACGATAAAATAACAATACCAGAAGACGAGTATAAAAATTTTGATACTGATAACGCTTCTTGGAAAATCTTTAAATTATCTGGTATACAAGATGAAGAAAAAGATGTAACAAAAACTGAGTACAACGAAAATGTTCAAAGTTATAATGATAGAGTTCACCCAATTATGCAAACACACGAAATAGATGAGCCAACTACTATAACTATTAACAATCATTTGATAACTAAAATGAACGCTATTGTAGACATTGAATATGAAGATGAAGAGTAACCTCAAGTTGTGTAAGTTTATCCTTTCGTGTAATAGGGTATATTTCAGACTGATATAATCTTATAGAAAACATGAGGAGATAACAGTGAAAAATAAAATTAAAAGCACATTCGATAAATTAGTTAAAAACGGTCAACTTGAAAAAGGGTTACACAAAGCAAACGATATGTATAAAAAGAAAAGTGGTAAAGACTATTCGAAGTATATAGACAAAGGTATGGATAAATTAAAGAAATAATACAAAATTTTGTGATGTAAATTTGTATATGGTACATTAGTTCTACTTAACATTTATATAGAATTTTAAACCCTATCTAGCGAAAAAACTAGGTAGGGTTGTTTTTATATGTGTCTCAATAGTATACAGTGATATAAAAATTGTGTTATGTTAACTTTAAAATAATTTTGGAGGGTTGTATATGAAACAATTAAGTTTTAAGCAAGTTGATGTATTCCCGAATGAACCATTTAAGGGAAATCCAGTTGCGGTGATTTTTGATGCTTATGACTTAACGGTTGAACAAATGAAAGATATAGCTAGTTGGACTAATTTATCTGAGAATTGCCTTTTGCCGGTCATCCAACCATTGGGTCTTCTTATGCAATATTACAAAATGGTTTAATACCTAAAAACAAAGGTTATCTTGTACAAGAATGTGGAGTTGGTTTAGTAAAGATAGGTTACACGGAAGAGAAAACTTACTTTAGCTTACCTGAACCAAAAATTAGTGATATAGAACTAAAGCAATTAGAGGGAATAATTGAAAGCTTAGGTATAAATGGTGAAGATGTAATTCACTCTAAAAAAGTTAACATTGGAGCTGAATGGCTAACTTTACATATAAAAAATTCTAGTATTGTTAAAAGAATTGAACCTAATTTTGAACAAATGAAAGATTATATATACGAAGGAACGACTGGTGTAACAATTTTTGGTGAAAACGAAGATGTCAAAGATACCACTCATGAAGTTCGATCATTTGCACCTAACGAAGGCGTAAATGAAGATCCTGTATGTGGAAGTGATAATGGGTGTGTTGCAGCACTGAATGAACTATATGGTTTGGTAGAAAATAAAGAGTATTCCAATTCACAAGGAGAATGTATAAACCGAAATGGCAGAGTTTATATTAAGCGAGAAGATGGTTTGAAACTTGGTGGAATTTCAAAAATCGTAATTGATGGAAAAATTAGAATAGAGAATTAAAAATTAATGAATAGGATTATATTTGCTTATTTTATAATAGTGTAGTATTACTATATACAAGCACTTTTTAGTGCTATTGCTTCTTAATATAACTTCCAATGCTTGCCCTGTCACTTTGTGTGATGGGGTTTTTAGTTATACGAAGTTATGTTTTTGTAATATACATCTGAAGACTGATAAAATAATTTTTGTAATGTTTTACAATAAATGTATATTAAATTGGAGGAACATTATGAAAAAGATATTAATAATCACTGGGACTATTTTACTAATAGTAATTACTTATTTAGTATGTTCAGTTTATTATTTAAATAGAAATGTTGAGTATTATGGAGTCATAAGTGATAATAATAGAGTTAATAAGTTAGTTAGTGAGGAAAAAGATGTTGTCTATAATTATCATTTACCAGATGACGAGGAAAAGTTAAAGAAAGGTGATTGGATAAAGATTACATTTACTGAAAATAGAGGTACGATCGTAAAACAAGAAGTTATTAATAAAAGTGATGTACCAAGTAATATTATAAATAAATATAAATCTCTAAAATAAGTTAAACCCACCTTAATTGGGTACTGCACCCCTAAAGTTAGAGTAAAAAAACTAACTTTAGGGGTGTTTTAATATGACAAAATATAGTGATGAATTTAAGTTGAAAGTTG
>NZ_JAJNJI010000012.1:0-113912 GCF_022386165.1 Mammaliicoccus sp. P-M58 | reverse complement strand
CAGTGATTCAGATGCAGATAGCGACTCAGATGCGGATAGCGATTCAGACGCGGACAGTGACTCAGATGCAGACAGCGACTCAGACGCAGATTCTGATTCAGATGCGGACAGTGACTCAGATGCAGACTCTGATTCAGACGCAGACAGCGACTCAGATGCGGATTCAGACTCAGATGCAGACTCTGACTCGGATGCAGACTCTGACTCGGATGCAGACTCTGATTCAGATGCAGACAGTGATTCAGATGCAGACAGTGATTCAGATGCAGATTCTGACTCAGATGCGGACTCTGATTCAGATGCAGACTCTGACTCGGATGCAGATAGCGATTCAGATGCAGACTCTGATTCAGATGCAGACAGTGATTCAGATGCAGACTCTGACTCAGACGCAGACAGTGATTCAGATGCGGACTCTGACTCAGAGGCAGATTCTGACTCAGACGCAGACAGTGACTCAGACGCAGATAGCGACTCAGATGCAGATAGCGACTCAGATGCGGATAGCGATTCAGACGCGGACAGTGACTCAGATGCAGACAGCGATTCAGACGCAGATAGCGACTCAGACGCAGATTCTGATTCAGATGCGGATAGCGATTCAGACGCAGACGCAGACTCAGATTCAGATGCGGATAGCGACTCAGATGCAGACAGTGACTCAGATGCGGATAGCGATTCAGACGCGGATTCTGACTCAGATGCAGACAGTGACTCAGATGCGGATAGCGATTCAGACGCGGATTCTGACTCAGATGCGGACAGTGACTCAGATGCAGATTCAGACTCAGACGCGGACAGCGATTCAGACGCAGATAGTGACTCAGACGCAGACAGTGACTCAGATGCGGACAGCGATTCAGACGCAGATAGTGACTCAGACGCAGATAGCGACTCAGATGCAGACAGTGATTCAGATGCAGATGCAGATTCAGACGCAGACAGTGACTCAGATGCGGACTCTGATTCAGATGCGGATAGCGATTCAGATGCAGATTCAGACTCAGATATGGGAATGGGTTCAACTGATTCAAACAACAATGATGGAAATGGCATTGCAAAAGCTGCAACTACAGATGATCATGATAAATCAAATAATGATAAGAAATTACCAGACACTGGTGAACAACCAATAAATAACGGTGCTTTATTCGGCGGTTTATTTGCTGGAATTGGATCATTATTCTTACTTGGTCGTCGCAAAAAAGACAACAAAGAAAATAACTAGAATTATATAAATGAAATTTTATGGCTGGGGCAAATTTTTTGTCCCAGCCTCTATGATTTTTAAGGTAGTTTCATAATTTTCATTAATAAAACAGATTTAGGCTTGTTTTTGTAAAAGTTAATACAGAAAGGTATGTAAAGTATGGAGATATCTAATCAACTAAAGAATTTATTCAATAGTAATTCTGATATAGAAAAAATATTTGTTAGTGTTGGTCATCCTTCCCAAAAGGCTATAGTAAAAATGTTTAAAGCTAATAATGCTGAACGAAATATAAAAAAATATATCGAATCATTTCGAAAAAATACTGGTAAAAATGCTGAATGGATCAAAATAGATTTCGTTACTTCAATTGAGAAAATTAAATATGAACAATTAAAGCATGAATTAACGTATACACGTAGAAATTATGTAGAATATGGCTTTTCATTAGATAATAATTGGGAGTTAGCGTTCTTACCTGAAGAAATTAATACTAATGCATTTATAAGACCTGAACCTAATAGTAAAGAGCTTTTCATGTCTGAGAAGAACATTAACAACTATATTAAAAAGTACAAAAGAATAAGAAAATATTTCACACACCGTAATTATGAAAATGAAGATGTTTATAAGTTCTACACGAAAAGCTATTTTATTGAAAAAGATAAACTTATAGAATTAGAAGAAAAGGGATATCGTAAAGGTCTAAGGAAAATAGATAATATTAATGAAGAAATTGATCGATTAATTAAAACAAGTACTCACTTTTTGAAAAATCAAATTCAAGATAACGGAAAGTATATTTATGGTTATTTTCCACATTTCGATAAAGAAATAGGATTTTATAATAATTTACGTCATTCATCTTCAACATATGCATTAATAGAAGGTCTGAGTTATTTAAATGAAGATGTCACAATTGTAGAAAAGGCGATTGATTATTTAATCAAGCATTATTTATATGAAGTTGATGGTGCAGGATATATATTTGATGATACAGAAGGTGTGAATGAAATCAAATTAGGTCAAAATGCTGCATTTATCTTCGCGATTTGTGAATATTTAAAGCACGTACCTGAGAAAAATCAATATTTAGAAGCTGCACAGAAAGTTGCTAAAGGGATATTGACGATGATTGATGATCAACAACAAACGATTCATGTATTAAATTATCCTGATTTAACGACTAAAGAACAATTCAGAATTGTATATTATGATGGTGAAGCTGCTTTAGCATTATTAAGACTTTATCAAATTGATCATAATGAAGAATGGGTGAATACTGTCAAAATGTTATTCGAAATGTTTATAGAGAAAAAATATTGGAAATATCATGATCACTGGTTAGGATATTGTACAAATGAATTAGTACAAATTGATCCACAAGAGAAATATTATAAATTTGGCATTCAGAACGTATCGAGTTATTTAGATTATATGCAACAAAGGGAAACGACATTCCCAACATTTTTAGAAATGTTAATGGCGACTTATCACTTAGTCGAAAAAGCTAAAAAGACAGGATATGCTGAACTTGTTGAAACTTATTTAGATGAAGAAAAATTCATTAATACAATACATTTAAGAGCTGATTATGAAAGAATAGGCTACTTTTATCCTGAAATTGCAATGTACTTTAAAAATCCAGCACGCATTGTGAATTCTTTCTTCATTAAGCATCATGGGTACAGAGTAAGGATTGATGATATTGAACACTATTTATCAGGGTATGTTCAATACCAAAAAGCTTTTAAAGATTCCTAGTATTGCTAAAGGTTGATTTAATGAATGACTTTAAGTGATAATATGTATAAAGTTATTTTGAAATAATAAAAAATGATGTACGAAGGAGTCTTTTTAATGCAAGAGAGAAAATTAGTCGCTGAAAAAGAAATCGAAGTTAATGTTTATGATATTGATGCTATGGGCATTGTGAGTAATATTGTGTATGTAAGATGGTTTGAAGATTTAAGAACTGCTTTTATTAACCAATATATGACTTACTCAGAAATGATGAAATTTAATATATCACCAATATTGATGAGGACTGAGGCAGACTACAAAGTACCATTGACGATTCATGACAAACCAGTTGGTAGATGTTGGTTAGTTAAAGTGAGTAGAATGAAATGGGAACTTGAATTCGAAATTGCTACTGAAGACAAAGTACATTGTACGGGATATCAAAAAGGTGGATTTTATAATGTGGTAGATGAGAAAATAGCACAAACACCGAAAGTATTTTTAGAAAATTAAGTTAGGGTGGCATATATGACAAATAATCAAAATACGTTATTTCAACCTATTGCTGTTTTTGATGCGGGAATTGGCAGTTATTCAATTGTAGAATTGTTAAAAAAGACATATCCAAATCAAGATTTAATATATTTGGCAGATCGCAATCAGTTTCCTTATGGTCAAAAATCTATCGATGAATTAAAAGACGTGATGAGGAAAACTATTCATTACTTAGAAAAGTGGAATCCTCGTTTGATTATCTTGGCATCTAATGTACCAACGATTACAATTCTAGATGATTTGAAAGATGAATTTGATACTGAAATCATAGGTGTGTATCCACCGGTGAAAGAAGCATTAGAGAAATCTTCTAGTAAACAAGTAGGTATTTTAGGTGTTCAATCTCTAATTGAAAGTGATGCATTAAATGAATTTATAGCCAATGAAGTTTCTTCGGGACGTGTATATCAATTTAATGCTTCTTCATTAGTTGAATTAGTTGAAGACGGATCATTTATATCTGATAAATACCATACTTTAATGACTGTGAAGAATTTTATGGATGATATTTTAGACCAACATGAAGAAATCGATATATTCACATTATCTTCTACACATTTACCGTGGTTATATAGTTATTTTAAAGAGTTATATCCACATATCATGTTTATTGATCCTGCTCAAAATGTTATTGAACAATCAGCATCATTCACTTCCAACGGTCATGGGACGATTAAGACATTAGTAACTGAAAATGAAGACTATACTATAGAAGGTTTTGAATCAATACTTGAAAAGTTAAATATAAACTTAGACATTGAAAAAATCGAGATAAATTAAAATTTTCATTTTACAACTTTAGATTATATGTTAGTATATCTTAACGATTAATTTAAAGGGGGTAAATGATGTTTGATATCGTATCTTTTCAACTGTTTTTAATCACAGTACTTATCATTTGTATCACACCTGGTATTGATATGATGTTTATACTAAATAGAAGTATTTCACAAGGTAGAGATGCAGGTATATATTCAGCATTAGGTGTTTCGGTAGGTGCAGTCGTTCATACTATACTGTCAGGATTAGGGTTGTCAGTAATCTTACAAACTTCCGTTGTCTTGTTCACAATCATTAAAGTTGTCGGAGCAGTTTATTTAATTTATTTAGGTATACAAATGTTTATAAGTAAACAATCTTCAATCTCAATAAAGAAGACCGTGTATCAATCACGTAGAAAATTATTTGTACAAGGTGTGATCACGAACGTTACGAATCCTAAAGTAGCACTATTCTTTATTTCCTTTATTCCACAGTTTATTTCAGTGGATAATCAGTACGGTCCAATACCATTTTTAATATTGGGCAGTATTTTCGCAGTAATGGGTGCGATAACATCATTTATCATTGCTATCTTTTCAAGTAGTTTAACAACAAAATTAAGAGATAATATCGTAGCAGAAAAAATCATCAATAAAATAAGTGGTGCAGTATTTGTCATATTAGGGATTAGTCTATTCGGTACAAAATCATAAAGAAGTGAAAATGGCTCGGGACATTGAATGATGTCCCGGCCATTTTTTTATTGGGGAATAGGAGGATGAAGTGGTCTGAACATTGCAAGTGGGACGTTACTAGCAACATAGCACGCCTGTATGTTGCAAGACTGCCCAAACAAGCAACATACCTCCTCCAAACCCCCGAACCCTGGAACCTCATACCTCCACGTCACTTAATCCTCCTCCTTATCATAATTCCCGTATACGCCATTCGGATGATTTTTACATAAATGTATGAAAATTATGAACTTTCAATTTTTAAATGATTGTTTTGTGCTAAAATTTTAAAGTGTAGATATAAGGGGAGTGTGGACGATTATGAAAGTATTTGCAAAATTGGGCTGGTTTATTAAACAAGAAAGGAAAAATTATATTTTTGGTATTCTCATACTATTACTTGTAGCACTGATTGATTTGTTGCCTCCACAAATTATCGGTCGTGTGATTGATGCTATTAGCTTTAATACTTTAACGGGAAAGACGCTTCTGATTTATCTCATCATTTTATTTCTTGCTGCTGTATTAACATATGTATTTCGATACTATTGGCGCATTATGATATTCGGGGCGAGTATGAGATTAGGGAAGATATTAAGAGAGCGACTGTATCATAAGTATACGTCGATGAGTCCATCTTTTTTCCAAGAAAGACGCACTGGGGATTTAATGGCACATGCTACAAATGATATTAGAGCTGTTCAGAATACTGCAGGGGGTGGCGTTCTGACAATTGCTGATTCACTAATGTCTGGAGGTGCTGTTCTGATTACTATGGCGATTACAGTTGATTGGCGTTTAACTTTAATTGTTATGATTCCACTTCCTATTATGATTATATTAACGAGTTATTATGGAAAGTTGCTTAACCGCGGTTTCAAAAAAGCACAAGCTGCGTTTAGTCAATTGAATGATAAGACTCAAGAGAGTATTGCTGGGATAAAAGTCACAAAGACATTCGGTTATGAAAAAGACGATCAAGCAGATTTTAAGCAACTTAGTGATGATGTGGTATACAAAAATTTAAAAGTTTCTAAAATTGATGCGTTGTTTGATCCAACCATTATGTCAGTAATTGGTGTTAGTTATTTTTTAGCAATATTCTTTGGCGCAAGAATGGTGATTCAAGATGATATTACAATTGGACAACTTGTTACATTTACAACTTATTTAGGGATGATGGTTTGGCCACTACTCGCACTTGGATTATTCTTTAATATTGTTCAAAGAGGTCATGCATCATATGAAAGAATTAATGAAATTACCAATGTTCAAAATGATGTCGATACGGAAGTTAAGACTGATATGATTCCTGAAGGGGATATTCACGTTGACATTAAATCCTTTAAATTTCCAAACGATGATAATGTGGCATTACATGACATTCATTTCTCGATTGAAAAAGGTACTACATTAGGCATTGTCGGTCGAACAGGGTCAGGTAAAAGTGCAATCATTCGTCTATTATTACGCGAATTTGATACGAAAGAAGCGGATGAAATCATATACGGTCGTCATCCATTAAGTTATTTTGATATTCGTCATTTAAGAGCGCAATTTGGTTATGTCCCTCAAGACCATTTTTTATTCTCGACTTCGATAAGAAATAACATTGCCTTTAGCGATCCGACTATCGATGATGACATCATTCATAACGCGAGTAATATTAGTTATATTCACCAAGATATATTAAGTTTTCCTGAAGGCTACAATACAGTTGTCGGTGAGAGAGGTGTTTCATTATCTGGCGGTCAGAAGCAAAGGATATCTATTGCAAGAGCATTAATTATGAATCCACCTGTACTGATATTAGATGATTCATTATCAGCAGTAGATGCAGAAACTGAAGAACATATACTTGAAAATATGCAGAACGTCAGACAAGGTAAGACAAATATTATCACAGCTCATAGAATGAGTGCTGTTAGTCATGCCGATATGATTATCGTGATGGATGAAGGCACGATTATTGAACGAGGTACACATCAAGAGTTGATGAATCTTAAAGGTTGGTATTATGACACCTATCAATCACAAGCATTACATGAAAAGCTTGCGAGTAGTCTAGATGAATTGGCAAAGGGGGATGACAACGATGGCTCAAAATCATAATTTAACTGCCAAAGATCAGTTTGATGTACTTAAAAGATTAATTAAATATACGTTCCCCTTTAAAGGTATCATTGCACTTGCTTTCTTAATGCTGACGATTTCGACAGTTGCAAGTGTCGCAACACCTTATTTAGTAAAAGTATTTATCGATGATTATTTAACACCACGTGTATTTCCAGAATCAGATATGACTTTACTGATTGTGATATTCTTTGTCGTTCAAATCATCGGCGCTTTAACAACATATTGGAATGTATACTTATTTCAATATTTAGCTTTTAAAGTCATTCAACAATTAAGAATTGATGCTTTTGATAAAATTGGTCAATTGGGCATGCGCTATTTTGATAAAGAGCCAGGCGGCAGTATTGTATCAAGGTTAACGAATGATACTGAAGCCATTGTAGAAATGTTTATCGGTGTATTTTCTTCATTTTTAATGGCATTATTTATGGTTATTTCAAGTTATGTCATGATGTTTATTTTAGATTTTAAATTAGCTTTAATGGCACTTGTATTTGTACCTATTATAGTTGTCATACTAGCACTTTATAGAAAATATTCTGCGATATACTTTTCCCAAGCGAGACAGCTTTTATCAGATTTAAATGCGAAGTTAGCTGAATCTATCGAAGGTATGAGGATTATACAAGTATTTAATCAAGAAAAGAGACTGCAAAAAGAATTTAATGAAATTAACGATGAGCACTATGAGTTTAATATGAAGACTGTCAAAATTGATGGTTTACTACTGAGACCAGCGATCAGTATGATTTCAGTATTTGCTGTCATTATGATATTAAGTTACTTCGGTATATTGAGCTTTTCAGGTGGCATTACAGCAGGGGTTGTATTTGCATTTGTACAATATATGGAACGTTTCTTTGAACCAATTAACCAAGTCAGTCAAAATTTAAACGTACTTCAACAAGCGCTCGTATCAGCGAGTCGTGTATTTAAACTCATCGATAATGATATGCTTGAGCCCGCGCAACAAGAGCGTCAAGATTTTCATATTACTGACGGCAAAATTGAATTTAAAGATGTAACGTTTAGTTACGATGGTCAAACAGATGTATTAAAAAATATATCATTTACCGCAAACCCAGGTGAAACAGTTGCACTTGTTGGGCATACAGGTTCTGGGAAAAGTTCAATCATTAACTTGTTTATGAGATTTTATGAATTTGAACAAGGTGAAATTTTAATCGATCAACAATCGATTAAGCAAATACCGAAAAAAGAACTCAAATCTAATATTGGGCTTGTGCTTCAAGATGCATTTATTTTCTACGGAACAATTACATCGAATATAAAATTGTATCATCCGTCGATGACTTTTGAAAAAGTGCAAGAAGCGGCTGAATTTGTAAATGCAGATCAATTTATCAATAAATTACCAGGGAAATATGAACATAAAGTAATCGAAAAAGGTAGTGCATTTTCAAGTGGTGAAAGACAATTGTTAGCATTTGCAAGAACAATCGCAAGTGATCCAAAAATATTAATACTGGATGAAGCGACTGCTAATATCGATTCAGAAACAGAAGCGCAAATTCAAGCATCTTTAGAAAAAATGAGAAAAGGCAGAACAACTTTAGCGATTGCGCATAGACTATCAACTATTCAAGATGCCGATCAAATACTTGTATTGAATAAAGGTGAAATCGTTGAAAGAGGTACACATGACGAGTTGATTAAACAAGACGGTATTTATCACAAAATGTATTTACTTCAAAATGGATAATAGTAAGAACTGATCAGACGAAAGTGTCTGGTCAGTTTTTATATATGTAATTATGTATAATAAGCAGTAATAGATAAATAGAGGAGGATTTTACATGGGTGTTTTTGATGTAGACTATAATAAAATAACTGAGCGAACACAATTTCCATATGAAATCGAAGTGATTCATCATACTTGGATAACGATGCAAGATGGTACGAAATTATCAGCTAAAATCTGGCAACCTAAGACCGACTCAAAGACTAAAGGTGCGGTATTAGAATATTTACCATATAGAAAAGATGAATTTACTGCTTTACGGGATGAAATTAGACATAAATATTTTGCAGGGTTTGGGTATACTGCTATTCGAGTTGATATAAGGGGAACTGGTGATTCTGAAGGTATTATAGAAGACGAATATCCGTTACAAGAACAAGATGATGCATTGGACATTATAGAATGGATAACAAACCAAGAGTGGTCAAATGGTTCAGTAGCAATGATCGGTAAATCGTGGGGAGGATTTAATGGATTACAAGTTGCTGCGAGACAACCAGAAGCATTAAAGACCATTATCTCATTATGTTCAACGGATGATCGATATGCGGATGATGTTCATTATAAAGGCGGAACGCTTATGGCTTCTGATATGCTTTGGTGGGCTTCTACGATGTTTGCATATAATGCACGACCAGCCTTTCCGAAATATTTCGGTGATAAATGGTATGAAAATTGGCTTGAACGTTTAGAACATACACCTCCATTTGTGGAAGAATGGGTAAGTCATCAAACAAGAGACGACTATTGGAAGCACGGTTCTATTAATGAAGACTATTCAAACATTACCATTCCGGTATTAACGATGAGTGGCTGGGCAGACGGCTACACAAATGCTGTGTTTCGTTTAATGCGTTATTTAAATGTTCCAAAGAAAGGTATTATAGGACCTTGGGCACATGAATTTCCAGACGTTGCAATTCCTGGCCCTCAATTGGGATATTTACAAGAAGTTGTCGCATGGTTAGATAAATGGATGGAAGCGGATGAACATATTAACCATAAAGATGAATTTCTTGTTTATGTTCAAGATAGTGTAGAACCACAAACTTCATACGACTATCGAGAAGGCAAATGGTTAGATTTATTAAAAGAAGACATCAAGTCGAAAGATATTTTTAGTAGTATGACGCAAGAAATCACGTTGAAAAATAATCAACAACATGGTCTTTATTCAGGCGTGTTCTGTCCTTTTGGCCAAGAAGGGGACTTACCTGATGATCAAACAATCGATAATGCTTTAGCATGCTCATTTATGGTTGAAACGTATGGTGAAACAATGAATATCATTGGACAACCTGTCGCAAAGCTTCATGTTAAATCAGATTGTGCTTATGGCAATATACATGTGCGTATTTCCGATGTACATCCTAACGGCAAGAAGACATTGATTACGAAAGGTCAGTTGAATCTAAATCACTATAAGAGTCATGAAACGCCAGAGAAACTACCTATTAACGAGTATATCAATGCAGAAGTACCACTAGATGTTATAGGCTATCAAGTACCAGCAGGACATAAAATTGAAGTGTCTATCTCACCTACATATTGGCCGCAAATTTGGCCGAGCAAAGAGGTAGCAAATATAAAAGTGGATTTAGAGTATTCACAATTGATATTACCTTTAATTGATCATTTTGAAGAAGTTCAATTAGATTATCCTTTATCAGAAACTGCACAGCCTCTAGAAAAAATCATTCATAGAGAAGGGTCTCGAACGAGAGATGTGACGAAGCGGTTAACGACCAATGAATGGGAATTAAGAGATTATTCAGATGAAGGATTGAGAACGTTAAAAGATAGTCATATCACATATGGAACAGAGAACTTAAATATCTACACAATTAAAGAAGACGATCCATTATCAGCCAAAGTCCAATGTGATTGGAAAGTGATCGTTAAAGATGATGATATAGATACTGAAGTAGAAACATTTAGTACAATGACATGCGATGAAGACTATTATTACTTATATAATAAAGTCGTAGCTTATAATGAAGGCGAACAATGCTTCTCAAAAACATGGAAAAAGAAAATAGAACGTGACTTTACTTGAAGATGAAATTTGAATTGGAGAATCGCGCACGAAGACTGAGAGATATCGTGCACTTGGGTACCAAATCAGGGTGTAACGCACGAAGACTGAAAGATATCGTGCGCTAAGGTATAAAATCAGGGTATAACGCACGAAGACTGAGAGATATCGTGCGCTAAGGTACAAAATCAGTGTGTAACGCACGAAGACTGAGAGATATCGTGCACTAAGGTACAAAATCAGTGTGTAACGCACGAAGACTGAGAGATATCGTGCAATATGGTTTGAAAAGGCATGGGTGCCTTTTCAAATAATGCATAAGAAAAACCGCGAAAACTAACAGCTTACGTTAGTTTTCGCGGTTTTTTTAATCTATATAACGATATGACATTAATTCTTGTAACATTTGAATTTCTTCTTGGAGTTTGGCGCCGATGTTTGTATCTCGAACTTTCTTTCTTTCGAGTTCTTCATCTACAACACGTCTAACGGATAGTTCATCAGCTCCGTTGAGTAGTACGTTTTCTTTTGTTCCGAAGTGTTTGTGGGCAACGAGCTGCATACCAAATGAGTTGTATAGTAATGTATAGCCTGCGATACCTGTTGTAGATTGATAAGCTTTTGAAAATCCACCGTCTATGACGATCATCTTACCATTTGCTTTAATTGGATTTTCACCATCAATTTCTTTAACAGGTGTGTGACCGTTGATAATACGACCTTGTTCTGGATCTAAATCAAACTCTTCTAACATTTTGCGACACATATCGCTATCTTCTCTTAAATAATAATAAGGGTTTTTTTCTTCTTTATGTGATGCTTTATCTTTTATAAAATATCTTTCGAACGTTGTCATGGCACGTTTACCAAATAATGAAGAGTATTTACCTGTCCATAAATACCAAATTAAATCTGTAGATAAATCATCTGTTTCATGTTTACGACTAAATGAATTTCTAATATGATATTCGAATTGGTCTAATAACTCTCGTCCATTATAGACTTTACCATCAATTTCCATTTCTTCCATATTACCTTGTTCATCTACGGGTATACAGCCATGGATAAGTAAATTGCCATTATATTTTAAGTATAAGTTCCCTTTTTTCATTAAAAAGTTCATATGACGTTTCAGTTTTTCGGATTCTTGTACAGAAAGTAGAAGTTTATTAATAACTTCCTCTTCTTCTTCGTTTAGTTGTGCTGGATTTGTTGGATCAACTGTTTCAAAGCATGTATTTTCTAACTGATACGTTTGACCGTAAATAGTAATCTTATTGTTATCGTAGTTTACTTTTTCGAGTAGGAGTCTTTCTTCCATATCAAATGAAGGACGACGTTTAATAATTGGACTTTCTAGTTTAAATTGAATGATGGCGATTGCTTGATGAATCTTAGTGATTTGAAGTTTTTCTTCTTCTGATAGTTCTTTGTCGGCATGTTTTTTTGGATGAAATGCAGTATTGTCGCCGTAATATTTTTCAGCTAAATTAACTAATGGTCGCAAATTAATTCCATATGCGTCTTCAATGATATCTAAATTATCATAACGTGCGCATATTCTTAAAATATTAGCTAAACATACTTTTGAACCAGCATAAGCGCCAATCCATAATACGTCATGGTTACCCCATTGGATATCAACAGAATGATAATTAATTAACGTCTCCATAATTTTATCGGGTTCAGGACCACGATCATAAATATCTCCTACAACATGTAAATGGTCAACGACTAATCTTTGAATCGTGTATGCTAAACCAATAATCAGCTTATCCGATTGTCCGAGTGAAATGATTTTTTGAACAATTGTTTCGTAGTAAGTCGTTTTATTGTTATAAACATTGCTTTTATATAATAACTCTTCGATTATGTATACGAATTGTTTTGGTAAAGCTTTACGTAACTTAGAACGTGTATACTTACTTGAAGCGTATGATATAAGATGTATCATCTGTTGAATTGTTTCAATATACCATTCATTTAATTCCGATTTTGAAGCAAATTGATTTTTAACAAGTTTCAATTTTTCTTCTGGATAATAAACGAGTGCAGCAAGGTCACTAATATGTTCTTCAGAATGTGTATCTTTAAAAATATCATTAATTTTAGCTCTCACATTACCAGAACCATTTCTTAAAACATGTTGGAATGCATGATATTCACCATGTAAGTCACTTACGAAATGTTCTGTTCCTTTAGGTAAGTCTAAAATAGATTGTAAATTAATAATTTCAGTTGCTACTTTTTCTTCTTCATCAAACTTTTCTGCTAATAAATTTAAGTATTTTTCTTTTAAATTCTGGCTGTCGTATTGAGTCATAAAAAAATTCACTCCGTTCATCATTTCGAGATTTTTTATTTAGAAATTAAACCTACCATTTGAGATATAGTATAACACATTAAGCGTTTTCTTTTATGGTTTAAGATTCACTTCTATAGGTTAAATATATATAAAGGAGTCGATTATTCATGGCATGTAAAATAGATAGAATTTATAATAATCTTGATGAAAGAGGTATAAGAGTATTAGTGGACCGAGTATGGCCGAGAGGGATATCTAAAGACAAAGCGAATTTAGATCATTGGTTAAAAGACATCGCACCCTCTAGTGAATTAAGAAAATGGTTCAATCACGAACCAAGCAAATTTGAAGCATTCAAAGAAAAATATAAACAAGAACTCGAATCAGGAGATCAACAAGAAGCTTTAAATAAGCTAAAACAAATTTATAAAGAAAACAAACAAACACTCATCATATTGTATGGCGCCAAAGACGAAAAACACAATCAAGCAATCGTGTTGAAAGAAATATTGGATGGGTGAGAAGAAAAGTAGGGTGGAATATCGTCGAAGATGTGAGTTAAAGAAGGAGTAAACTCACAAGATTAGCAAAGATATGAGTTAAAGAGGGAGTAAACTCACGAGATCGTCAAAGATGTGAGTTAATACCCAAACTAACTCACAAGTTCACTCAATATCATATTTTAGATACTATGTAATCCTCACAATTTTATAGAACAAATGAAATAAGAGCCTGAGATAGAATATCTCAGGCCTACTTTATACACCTACTAAACTGTTGATATATATCTTCTGCGGTTTCTTGTGATTCTATACCGTGTACATTCATACGACCGTCTTTGAATAAGGTCATGGTCATATCATCATATGCTATAAATTTCACATATGCATTTTCTTTAGCGATATGTCCTGGAAAATGATGTGCTAATTCAAATGCGTGTTGTTTAAATCTAAACAGGAACGTGTCTCCACATAATGCTTCTATTGATGAAAGGGGTGGTGTGTTTAATGCTTGATATATCCCTTGTTCACATACAACGCAGTCATTGTCTTTTAATAAATTGATATTTGTTGCCCGTATGTTCATGTCAAATGTATCTATTGTTATGAGCTTTTTGGAAAAGGACTTTCCTGCAACATATCTGAGTAATTCTGACACTTCATAACTGGCTACTTGCTGAACAACTGGTGGTAGCACGCCATTTATCGCACAACTTTCTCCAGTTTGAGGTACGCTTTGCAAGATACATCTTAAGCAAGGTCCGCTATAATCAATTGCATAAATAGTCCCTTTACTTCCGACTGCTGCGCCATATATCCAAGGAATGTTTAATTTATGACAAACTTCATTGATTAAAAAGCGCATATCAAATTGATCCATCCCATCGATTACTATATCTGGTTGAACATTTTGAATAATCGTTTCAATGTTTTGTGCTGTTAATTCTTGATGGATAGCATTCAATTCAACATGATGATTAATCTGTTTAATTTTCCTCTTTAAAGCAACGACTTTAGGAAGCATTTCCTGTGCATCACGTTCATCATAAAGTGCTTGACGATGTAAATTAGAAAGCTCAACGATATCCATGTCGATTATTGTTAATTGATGAGCACCCATGCGAGCGAGTAGTTCTGCAACATGACTGCCTAATGCACCTGCACCCATAATCAATATACGGGTATTCTGCAATGTTTCTTGACTATGCTCACCGAACTGTTGAAACTTCATTTGTCGTTCGTAACGTTCCATTACAAGAATCCTAATCCTTCAGTTGGGCTCGATGCTTGTGCTGTATATTTAACAGGAATTCTACCTGCCTCATAACTTAATAGTCCGGCTTCAATACCTAATTTCATCGCTTTAGCCATTTTTACAGGATCTTTCGCACCAGAAATGGCAGTATTTAATAAAATTGCATCTGCACCAAGTTCCATCGCGTAACAAGCATCTTTTGGTGAACCAATACCAGCATCCACGATAACGGGTATGTTAGCTTGTTCAATGATATATCTTAAATTGAGTGGGTTATTAAGACCTCTGCCTGTTCCGATAGGAGAAGCTAGGGGCATAATCGCGTGAACACCTAATGCTTCAAGTCGTTTAGCTAATACAACATCACACGAAATATATGGACAGACAATATAACCTTTATCTAATAATATTTCACATGCTTTATAAGTTTCGATTGGATCTGGCAGTAAAGTCTTATCATCTCCAATGACTTCTACTTTAATTAAGTTGCAAAGCCCAGCATGATTGGCAATTTCTGCAATACGTACTGCTTCTTCTGCAGTATGTGCACCAGCAGTATTAGGAAAAGTAATAAAGCGATTTAAATCAACATTTGCTAATGGGTTGGGTAATGATTTGTCATAAAGATTCATTCTTCTTACAGCAAAAGTGAGCACTTCTGCACCTGATGCTTGGATTGCTTTAGATTGTGTTTCTTCATCTTTAAATTTACCTGTACCTAATAATAATCTTGAGTTGAGTTCATATGGTCCTATTTTTAACATTTTATCCGCCTCCAACAAATTCTAGTAGTTCTAATCTATCTGATTCTCTAACAGTAATCTCTTTAAATTGTTCACTTTTGATGAGTGTATCGTTCCACTCGACGATGATTCTATCTTTATCTAATTCCAGCGAGTCTAGTAAATCTGACAACGTTAACGCATCTTCAAAATTAAATTCATCACCATTAATGATACATTTCATAAATGGACACACCTCCTCACTTTAAACGCTTCTAATAACGTAGGTCTTACTTCATAAACAATCCATTCAGCCATTAATTTGCCGATGATAGGTGACAGTAATATGCCATTACGATAATGGCCCGTAACAATATATAAATCTTCATCGATTTCATCCATAATGGGCCACTCATTATCAGTGTATGGTCTAATGCCCGACCATTTATGAATGAGTCGACTACTTGATAATAATGGAATGTATTTACATGCCTGACGCATTAACCAATTTTCTCCTTCAACTGATGTGCCAACAGTATAGTCATCTACATAACTCGTTGCACCCACTAAAAATCGATTGCCACGTTTCGGCACAATGTAACAGCCATTCGTCATGAAAAGTGTTTGTTCTAATTTTAAGTCTGGATGTTCTAACAGTAGAACTTCGCCTTTAACACCTGTTACTTTTGGCTCAATTTCATAGTCTGCTAATAACTGATGACTCCATGCACCTCCAGCAACAATGACTTTTTTGGAAAGTAAAATTTGATTTGCAGTGAGCACTTTGAACGCATCATTTAAGCGATGTATGGATTTAACTTCAGTATGATAAATGCGTTCAATCCCTTTATACTCAATAGATTTCAATAAAGCTTTAGCATATTGATTGGCATTAATTTGGCCATCAAATGGAATATAAATCGCTTTATGATTATAAGAAATCGTATGATTTGAAAGATGACGAAGTGATTGACTATTTAATGTAGTAACTGAACGATCACGTTTATTTAAAAAACGATATTGCTCAGTTAAGCTGTCGATATCATCTCGAGATGCGGCCATTTTAATTAAACCGTGTGCTTGATAATCAATATTGATATTCGTCTCTTTATATAACGTGTGACTTAAAGATTCGAAATAATCTCTTGAACGTAAAGCAAGTTGATAAAGGGGTGTATCTTCAATAAATTCATTTTGTGCACCTAACATGCCACCAGCTTTATAAGAAGCGTGTAATCCAGGCACATCTCGATCAATTACAGCGATAGATAACAAATCATTCTTAAGCGCTAATTCACGCGCAATAGACATCCCCATGACGCCAGAGCCAACAATTAACACGTCATACATATGCAAGCCACTCCTCTCTTAATAACTGAATTTCACGCAAACTTTGATATCTGAAAAATGAAATTGCACAAACACCTTCAAAACCATGAGGCAACGACTTAATAGAATGTGTATCTATGCCACCAATTGCATAAACAGGAATATCTATAGATACTGCATCTTTTATTTCTTTAGAAGACCTTGGTTTAAGACCATGTTTAGAACGAGATTCAAACACATGACCAAAGAATACGAAATCCAAAGACCACTCACGTGCGTGTTTCACAGTTTCAACTGAATGTGTAGACATACTCACGGATACATGAGGGTGAAGCTTTTTATATTCAAATGCTTGCACGTCTTTTTCACGAAAATGGATAAAATTCAAATCATATTTTTCAAGTATGGTCAAATCAGAATGAATCATTAATTTCGTTTGAGGAAAGTTATTTGCTAATAAATAATCAAGCGCCCAGCAAAGATCATCACGTGTCATAGGTACTCTCAGTAATAACAAATCAATCTCTTCTGCAATCTCTATATAATGTTCTAAATCTTCAACGTCTAAGTCTTTATACGGTGTAACAGCAATAAACAATGAAATCACTCCAAATAAAAAACGCTATTTTTCTGTATAGAAAAATAGCGTAAAAATTTAATTATAAGTATAAGTAAGCTTATATACGCCACTTTCCTACGCCAGTATAAACTGGATCAGGTTCAAGGAATCCCGAAGTCACTACTTCAGTCTCAGCCTATAATAAGGCACTTCCAGTGGACATTTATTCAGTTATTACATCTATTGTACATATAAAAGTAAGAATGTTCAAATTTATATGTTATTTAGTTACAACCTAAATTATTCCATTCTATTAATTTTTAAATTTTACAAAATAAAATTTGGATAACTAACTATTTATTAAAATAGAAAATAATATTGACATTGATAACCATTATCAATTAAATTATAAGGTGGAAGGAGAATTTCAAGAAATTTACAAAGGAGGTATATTATGCAAAGGTTAAAGCAGTTTTTAAATATTGGGTTATTAGTACTTATTTTATTATCAGTAGGCGTAGGTAAGGTGGCTTCTGCTGATGTGAAGGATGGTACTTATGACGTTGATTACACAGTATTGAAACATGGTACTTCAGATGTTTCGATTGCAAATGATTATTTTAATAAACCAGGTAAGTTAGTTGTTAAGAATGGCGAAAAGCAACTTCAATTAACGATGAATCACAGCCATTGGATTAAAGGTATTACAGTTGATGGTTCTGCTGAAAGTATCGTAAGTGAAGACAAAGGTTCAGACGTTAGAACGTCTAGCTTTAAAGTGAATTCTACATCTGGACAACTTGCTGGAACAATTGATGTTTATATCAATGAAAAAGTCGATGGTAAACCGTTCTTATACGATAACAAATACAAAATCACATTTGACGTAAAAGAACCTTCTGGACAAGCTGCAGCAGTTTCATCTAGTGATGCTTCTAAGAATTCAACAACAGCAGCATCTTCTAGTTCAAATAGTAGTACATCTTCTAATAGTTCTACTGCTACTTCACAAGATGTGAAAAATCCTCAAACGAGCGCAGGCACACCAGTAATAATCACAGTCCTTCCAATTGTTGCAGGTATGTTATTAATCGTTACGTTTATGCTCAATAAAAAATTGAAAAGAGGTCATAATTAATGAAGAAAAGTGTTAAGTCATTATTAGCGTTTTCTTTATTATTCTCAACTCTTTCATTCAACACTTATGAACCGCTTAGTCATACAACAATGAAAAAAGTTGAAGCAGCAGAAGAACAAGCATCAGCAGTAAAAAGTAAGACAATTGATTTTGTAGTTAATAAAGATAAATCAAATGAAATCTCTTATATGGATCAATATATGGTAAAACCAGCAAAGGTATATTTTGAGAATGGGGAAACATATGTTGAGATGACTTTGAAAAGCGCTTCTTATTGGAAGTCATTTGAACTGTATGATGAATCAGGCGCAATTGCCATTCAAACAGTTAAAGAAGATCATCAAGCTGATACAAAAATCATCAAGTTTAAAGTTAAACCAGGTTGCCAATCGCTTACTTCAAAAGTTCACATTGTTGTACCAGCAATCAATTATGACAACAAATATACAACTCATGTAAATTTTAAAGAAGTTATTCCTAGTGCACCGACAACTCAGAATTCAAATCAACAAGATACAGGAAAAGTAGATTCAAATGATAAAGAGAAAGACGATTCAAACCAATCAACGACTGACCAAAAGCAGGATACTACAAAGCAGAATGTAGAAGATCCACAACAAGAACTTGCAAAGGATTCGAATCATGAGCAACCACAAACAGAACTTCCAAAGCAAGATACACCAAAGAATGAAACACCAAAGAATGAAACACCAAAGAATGATAATAAGCCGATAACAAAAAAAGAAGTGCCAATTCCTGATAAAGTTAAAAATCCGACTGGCTCCAACCAAGGATCAACTATTCAAGAAAAAGCAACTTCAACGTTAGGTTACATGGTCTATAAAAATGGTTCAAGTGAAATCTCTTATATGGACCAATATATGGTGAAACCTGCACGTATTGTTGAAGAAAATGGTAAACAATATGTTGAACTAACATTGAAATCAGCTTCATATTGGAAGTCGTTTGAATTATTCGATCATGATAAGAAATTAAATGTCACAACCGTTTCAGAAGATCAATCTGCAGATACAAAAATCATTCGCTTTGAAAAGCCGAAATATTTAAAAGTATTAACATCTAAAGTGCATATTGTTGTACCAGCGATTAACTACGACAATCATTACACAACACGTATTGAATTTGATAAAGAAGCGGCATCTGGCAATGTAAATACAAACACAAGTGATGAACAACAACCTGTCAGCACACCAAGTAAAGAAGATGACACTAAAGGTCATGATTCTACAAATGTTCAATACAATCAGACAACACCGTCAGATGACCAAAAACCCGAATCTTCGAATGCTTCATCTGGAGCAAATAGTACAACAAATTATAGTTCATCACCTGCCACACCTTCAAATCAAGCTGTGACAAGTGATAACAATGGAGCAAGTTCGACAAGTGCAGATAAAGTGAGTCCAAGTTTCGATCGTAACGCAGATGGTTCAACAAACATGAAACTCGTTAATCCTTCAACGAGTAGCAGTGGAGATGCGATGACTTATGCACTTATCTTCAGTGGTGCAGTATTGTTATTAGCAGGTTCATTCTTCTTAGGTAAGAAGCGAGCATCTAAATGAAGGTTAAATCGCTATTAGGTTTAATCCTTATATGTAGCTGTCTACTTGCGGCATGTAACATCAACTTTAGTAAATCATCAGAACCTGCAAGTAAACAGAAGAAAGAAGAATTTAGAATCGTACCAACTACTGTAGCTTTAACGGAAACTTTAGATGCATTAGATTTAGATATTGTAGGTAAACCGACAACTTATAAAGATTTACCGAAGCGATACAAAGATGTACCTGAAATTGGTCAGCCTAAGAAACCGAATGTTGAAGTTGTGAAATCACTTAATCCAACACATGTATTAACTGTTACAACAATTAAATCTGAGATGGATCCTGTGTTTGAACAACTTAAAATGAAAGGTACTTATTATGATTACGACAGTTTAAATGGTTTGAAGAAATCTATCACCGAAATGGGTAATACGTTCAATCGTAAAGAACAGGCTAAAAAACTTAATAAAAAGTTTGATAATGCCGAAGCTGAAATTAAAGCTAAGATTCAAGGTAAAAAACGCCCTAAAGTATTGATTCTTATGGGTGTACCTGGTAGTTATCTTGTAGCTACAGAACACTCTTATATTGGTGATTTAGTAAAAATTGCCGGAGGAGAAAATGTTATACAAAATGAATCAAGAGCTTATTTAGCTTCTAATACGGAAGAACTTTATAAAGTCAATCCTGATATTATTTTAAGATTGCCACATGGTTTTCCAGACCAAGTAAGAGAAATGTTTAAGAAAGAGTTTAGTACAAATGATATATGGAAACACTTTGACGCAGTTAAAAATAATAGAGTTTATGATTTAGAAGAAATTCCATTTGGTATAACAGCAAGTATTAAAGCTGACGATGCGTTAGTACAGCTTTATGACATTTTATATCATAAGTAAAGAGGTTAAAACATGAAAAAATATTCGCGACTCACGTTCTGGATCATATTATGTATGCTTGTCATAACAATTTATATATCGCTTGTAAGTGGGAAGTTACCTTTAAGTATAGAACAAATCATCACGAAACTCACAACAGGTACTGAACCTCAAGTAGATGCAGTTATTGATTTACGTATGCCAAGAATATTCATCACGTTATTTGTTGGAACTGCTCTAAGTGTATCAGGGGCTTTGCTACAAGCGGTATTACAAAATCCTCTAGCTGAAGCGAATATTATTGGTGTGACATCTGGTGCACTTGTTGCACGAGGTGTCATACTTATATTTCTACCTACCTTGTATTTCTATTTACCGATATTCGTCTTTATTGGTGGGGTTATACCGTTTCTTATATTATTCCTATTAGTATCACGTTATCAAATAACACCGATTAGACTCATATTAGTAGGTGTTGCAATATACGCCATGTTAAATGGTGTAATAGAGCTTTTATCCATGAGTCCTGTTATGCAGTTACCAACAGGTTTAACGATGAAAGTATGGCAAGATGTCTATATCATTGCCGTTACTTCAACAATAGGGATTATATTGGCACTCATGTTAGTAAACAAAGTGAACTTGTTATCATTCGAAGATAAACAAGCGCATAATATTGGTTTTAATATTACGAAATACCGCCTCATCGTAGGTTTAGTTGCTGTATTTTTAGCAAGTAGTGCAACAGCTATCGTAGGTCAATTAGCTTTTGTAGGCTTAATCGTGCCACATATTATAAGACGTATCGTTGGAACGAATTATAAAAAGGTCATACCATATTCCATTATATTTGGTGCATGGCTCGTATTATTAGCAGACACGGTAGGTCGAACAATAGCACCACCTCTAGAGATACCAGCGAGTACGATTACGACTGTAGTAGGTGGACCATTCTTGATTTACCTTATTTGTAAAGGAGCGTATGTCCATGCGAACAGAGAACGTTAGTTTCAAATACCAGAGAAAGCATATTTTTGAATCGTTAAACATACAACTCAAAAAGCATGCCATTACAACCATCATTGGACCTAATGGATCGGGTAAATCAACATTGTTACAAATATTATCACGTAATTTAGAGCCGAGTGAAGGTATTGTTTACTTAGATAATCAAGCTATTTCATCATTAAATAGAAAAACATTAGCAAGGCAGTTAGCGACCGTACATCAAAATAACCGTGCGCCAGAAGATTTTACAGTTAAAGAAGTCGTACAGTGTGGAAGATATAGTTACCAATCCATATTGAAGAAAGATATCAAACAAGAAGAAGTCATTCAGCATGTGTTACACCAACTAGAATTAGAAGACTTTCAAGATAAACCAATTAGTGAATTGTCAGGCGGAGAATTACAACGTGTGTATATCGCAATGTCACTTGCGCAAGAACCACAATATATGTTGTTAGATGAACCAACGACATACTTAGATTTAAATTATCAATATCAAGTGTTGGATATTATCCGGTCACTGAATGAGAACTTTAATATCACCATTATTATGGTGTTACATGAAATTAACCAAGCGATAGAATATAGCGATGAAATCGTATGTATACATAACAATCAAGTCATCCAAGGACCTCCAGAAGAGGTCGTAACAGAATCTTTTATTTCACGCGTATATAATATCGATGCGAAAATCATCCATGACCCAGAATGTGGCATGCTGATTTGTAAGAGAAAGGGCAGAGCAACACGTGAAAATCATCATTAAGATCATTCAAATTGCATTAGTCGCTGTCATCATATGGTCAGGATATGTCATGTATCACAATAAGCAAGTAGATAAAGAAGCGGAAGAACGCTACATTCATTTACAACAAAATTATACACAAATGACAAACACCAATACCGTGCGACCACAATTCAAACAACTCAGTAACATCAACAAAGATATCATAGGATGGATACATCTAGAAGGCACATCATTGAACTATCCAATACTACAATCGAAAGACAACAAAGACTACTTAAAGAAAGACTTTGAACAACAAGAAAGTAGAAAAGGTAGTATCTTTATGGATTATCGTAATACACCAAAGCACGATAAAATGAATACCGTCATATATGGACATCACGTAGGAGATAACACCATGTTTGACGTCGTAGAAAAATATTTAGATCAATCATTTTATAATCAACATAAAACGATCCAGTACGATACACAATACGGTAAGTATCAATTAGAAGTCATTAGCGCCTACGAAACGACAACAAAAGATAATTACATACAAACAGACTTTAAAGACAAAGCAACATATGAACAATTTCTAGAAAAAACATTAAAAAAATCACAAATCTCAACAACAACAGAAGTTAATAAAGACGATAAGATCGTCACACTCTCAACATGTGAAGATCCATATTCACTCACATCAGGACGAATCGTCGTCGTAGCCAAACTCGTAAAAGTATAAAATAGAAAAGAGGTAATAACATGTTTATGGCAGAAAATAAATTACAACTCTATAAAGGAACAGCAGACGAAACAATAGAAAGATTCTATATGAGACAAGGAATAGAAACAATAGAAGGATTCAAGAAAATGTATGTAACAAAAACAAATGACCTCGAAGAATATGACGAAGTAAAAATACTTACAATCTGGGAATCAGAACAATGCTTCAAAAACTGGTTAAAATCAGACGTATTCAAAGAAGCACACAAGAACGTACGACATAACAGAGAAGATAGCGAAAGCCCTATATTAGAAAACACAGTCACAACATATACAATCGGTTATCACTTTGATAACGAGGCAGAAGCGGAAGTTGTAAACCCAGCATGACATTAAAGTCATGTTGGGTTTTTTTGTATTTATTTTGAGAAAAATTTAATTTTTATATTACATTTTTTGAAGTTTAAGGTGTCTTAAATATTACTATTACGTAAATTATGTTTAATAAATTTTTTTGAGAATTTTACGATTTTTAACTACTTTTTTTGAGTTTTTTTGAAATTTTATGGCTTATAAAACGTTTATTTAACGGGGTTTTATTGTATTTTAAATAATTTGTATAAAAAAAGTATAGAAAATGATTGACAATAAATGAGTCCTGAATATAATAAAAGTATAACCTATAACATCCCTTGGAAAGGAGGTTGAAATGTACAATATTATTAAGTTTGAGTTTTACGATATTCAGGGTTTTATTACTGAAGGTAAGATTGGCATGCACAGGGTAGAGGAGCTGGCTATTCCTAAAGATATCAGTTTGGATGATATTTTGAATGATTTGGAAGAGAGATATGGAGAGTCTCTTAATGATCAGACTGAATTTTTCCATTCGATTTTTGTTTTTGCATGCGTTAGAAAGAAAGAAGATCAAAAGCATTTTAAGATTCTTAAACGTAGTTCTGCTTTGTTTGGGGAGACGATTGAGACGATAAATGAAATTTGTTTATATTTAAATCGTCACTTTGAAGATGCGATTGGTACTTAGATTTACATTGTGTTTTAGCGTTACACATACTTTTCATAGCACGCTTTATGATTTGATATTGATTGATGGTTTTTGCGAAAGAGCTTGATTTTTGATTTGTTATTGTACATTTTTTCTTTTTGGATGGGGTATTATAGGTTATAAAGAGGCTTTAGAGGAATTAGTGTATTTACGAAATGTTTAGGGAAGTTTTAGGTTTATAAATTTTTCATGGCGTTAAAAATTATATTCTATAAGATTTTTAAGGACAAATATAGAGATGTTTTCATGATCAATGGGGAAATCGATTATGAGTTTAGAAGATATGAATAGATAATATATTCTAGTATTGATTGCACGCTTTGTGTGATACGGAATCTATATCGTGTGAATTACATTTATTTCAGTAAAATATGGAAAAACGGAAAAGAAGGCCCTTAAGGAGTGAACCTTAAGGGTCTTTGTTTACATTTTTTTAAGTTTTGTATTTATTTTTTTGCTTTGTTGAATATTGAGATACATAAATATAAACCAGATAACGAGGAATATTAATGCGAAGGTTGTGAGTCCTCCGATGAGTGGTGCTGGTTGTAATGGTATCCAGTTATTAATTGTTGAAACGATAAAGAATGTAATGATACTACCACCTAAATGAATGATGAGCCTGAATAAGAGTGGTATTTGATCGATTTCATAAACTATTGGTAGAAATCCACAAATGGCACCGAATATATAAACGCTGAAGACTGCCTGGAAGCCAATCGTTACTTCAAATATTGCGATGAATATAAGCATAATACTGCTTCCTATACCAATACCTTGTAGAATAGATTTAATGATTTTGTTCATGATTGTTTCCTCCTTATATACCTAATATTTTAGTTAAATTTTTAACATATCTTCTTGAAATGGTTACTTTTTTATTATTAGATAACGTTGCATATAAATTCCCTGAAAATGATGGTGATACTTTGTTGATATGTTCTATGTTCACGATAGACGATTTACTAATTTGCAAGAACTTCTGGTTAGGCAATGTTTGCTGTAAGGCAGTGAGTGACATTCGAGTTGTGAGTGTTTCACTGGTTGTTATGATGTTCAGTTGTTTATCAAAAACTTCTGCAAAAATGATGTCTTCTTTTAAAATAAGAGACGTTCCTTGTGATGTCTTGATACCGATTTTATGGTTGGATGTTTCAAATTGTTGAATATATGTTAATAGGTTATGACCAAGTTCCTGTTCAAAGGTTCTGATTGAAATATCCGTCGTCTTTTGTGAAGTGTCGATGTTGAGTTGAACGTTGAATGGCTCTGTCATAGCATAACCTCCTTTGGTTATATGGTATGTCGTTTCTAATTATTTGTCAGTAGTTATGTCATAACCGGTATAATTTACGGTGTAAGTGGTTAAGTATTGATTGTATAGAAAAAGCTTCCTGAACTTGTCTTCATGAGACAAATTGAGGAAGTTTTATTTTATATTTTTAACATGCTTCTAAAACCTCTTGCGCCATAATAAGAATCAGCGCCATTATGGTAAGTGAATACTGTGTCATACCGTAAATCGCAGAATAATGCACCACCAAGGTCTCTAATTTTTGTCGGTGTTTCAATCCAACTAGATGTTTTCTTATCAAATTCACCGAGTGTTTGTAAATGTCTATATTGTTCTTCATTAAGTAATGTAACGTTCATTTCATGAACCATGTCCATTACACTTGTTTCTGGTTTGTGTTTCTTTCTAGATTCTAATGCTGCTCTATCATAACAAACACTTCGACGGCCTTTAGGACTTTCTTTAGAACAGTCTACGAATATATAAGCATCATCTTCTAATCCTATTACATCAGGCTCTCCTTCAGTTTGTTCCATTTGATTAAGTGACCATAATTTTTCTGGATGTTCATTTAATCGTTTTTCTACATCTGACCATTCTATATTTTTATGACGTTCTGGAAATTTTTCGAATCGTTTTTGTAAAGTTGTAAGCAGTTCAGCTTGTTCTTCTTGTGAAAGTTTTTGAGTTGTCATAAAATACCCCTTTTTATTTTATTGTAGCAGACTATGAAGCGATTAAAAGTAATATGTGATTAAGCTTTATCTTTAGTATTTAAAAAGTCTAAAAATTCGTCTCCCCAGTCACAAATGCCATTAACAACAGGTTCTAAATCTTTACCTATTTGTGTCAAACTATATTCAACTTTAGGTGGTACGACCGGATATACAGTACGGTTTACGATATGATCGTCTTCGAGTTCTCTCAACTGTCTAATAAGCATACGCTGATTAATATCTGGTAGTTTCTTTTCTAATTCATTGAGTCTAAGAGGTGACACTTGTAGTAAATGCCAGATGATTGGTATTTTCCAACGACCGCCAATAACAGATAATGCTAAGTCTTTAGAATTATAATATTCCGTTTCTTTATAGTTAATTAATACCATAATACAACCCCATTTCTTCACTAAGTGACATATTTGTCAGTATTGCATAATTTTATACATTATATCACAATTATAAGTGCAAAGTAATATAGATAAAGGAGATATGATTAATATGAAATTACAATTAGCAATTGATTTATTAAATAAAGAAGAAGCAGCTCAATTAGCGCAACAAGTTGAGGAATATGTAGATATAGTAGAAATCGGTACACCTATCGTTATTAATGAAGGATTAGGTGCAGTAGAAAAATTAAGTCAATCTGTTAAAGATGTTCAAGTATTAGCTGACTTAAAAATTATGGATGCTGCTGGTTATGAAGTAAGCCAAGCTGTTAAATTTGGAGCAGATATCGTAACAATTTTAGGTGTAGCTGAAGATGCTTCAATTAAAGGTGCAGTTGAAGAAGCGCATAAACATGGTAAAGAATTATTAGTGGATATGATCGCAGTTCAAGATTTAGAAAAACGTGCGAAAGAATTAGATGCATTAGGTGCAGATTATATCGCTGTGCATACTGGTTACGATTTACAAGCTAAAGGTGTATCTCCATTAGAAAGCTTACGTACAGTTAAATCAGTTATCAAAAATTCAAAAGTAGCAGTAGCTGGAGGTATTACGCCAGAAACAATTCAATCTGTTGCTGATGAAAACCCAGATTTAATTATTGTTGGTGGAGGAATTGCTAACGCAGACGATCCAAAAGCAGCTGCAAAATTATGTAGAGAAATTATCGAAGGTAAGTAATATGAGCCGTTATCAATTAATATTGAATGAACTCACGCAAACATTAAATCAAGTAGACTTGAAGGATACTGAGCAATTCGTAAATAGCTTGCAGTCAGAAGTTCCAGTGTTTGTAGCAGCTAAAGGACGCTCTGCATTTGTCGCGAACAGTTTTGCTATGAGATTGAACCAATTAGGTAAGAAAAGCTATGTAGTAGGTGAAACAAGTACACCTTCTATTAATGAAGGAGACAAATTATTGATTGTCTCTGGTTCAGGATCCACAGCTCATTTAAAATTACTCGCACAAACAGCAAAAGATATCGGATCCAACATTATATTAATTTCTACAAAAGAACAATCACCAATCGCTGAAATAGCAGATGACGTGATCGTTTTACCAGCAGGAACTAAATATGATGAAAAAGGATCAGAACAACCACTAGGAAGTCTGTTCGAACAAAGCACTCAATTATATTTAGATAGTATCGTAATGGGTTTAATGGAACAATTAAACGTAAGTGAAACAATTATGCAAAATAAACACGCGAATTTAGAATAATAGAGGAAACCGTCTGAAACGCTCAGACGGTTTCTTACTTTTTTGGAGTGTGATGGGTGATGTTGGGAGGACTGAATATTGCAAGTGAGGTGCGACAAGCAATGTTGAAGCCTTGTATTTATAAAGACTCATCAAACAAGCAACATAGCTCGCCCGTATGTTGCAAGACACCCCAAACAAGCAACATAGCGCCCCTCAACATCCCCATATATATGAAAAAGACTGGCATTTTTTACGTGCCAGTCTCTCTATTAATATTTACTTTTGTATGATTAATGATTTTAAATATTTGGTCTGCTATTAATAAGCCTACTGCTATAGCGCCCGCTATCAATAATGCTCTAATGAATATATCTACGGCGCTATTAAATTCTAATTCTACTAGTTTCCTTGTTGCTTCAAATGCTATGCCTCCTGGTACTAAAGGGATGATACCAGGAATCATAAATATGATGACTGGGGATTTTAATGTTCTTGCCATGGTGTGACTGATTAAGCCGAGTGTTAAACTGCCTAGCAAACTTGTATAGATGGCATCCATATTTGTACTTTCTAATAATAAATAATTAACGAGATAGCCACAACCACCACCAAAGCCTGCAGCTAAAAATAACTTGCGTGGTGCGTCATAAACGAGTGCAAATAGATAAGATGCTAAAAAGCTAAATACAAAGTGTAATATGATAGTTAACATATCAAGCTCCTATAAAATTAAGAATGATGTTGCGATACCTGAACCTATGCCAAATGAAGTGACGATGGCTTCTAGCATCTTCGTTGTAAACATGACCATATGCCGGTCGAATAAATCTTGTACGGCGGTCGTGATAAGCACACCAGGTACAATTGGCATGACGCAAGATATAATAATGGGGCTTATGTCTCCTGTTGCCATCAAGTCGTGACCCCAAATGGCGATAATGCCTATTACAAAGGAACCAATTAATTCTGGTATAAATAATGTAGGTATTCGCATTTTGATCATTTCAACAATTGAAAAACCGATAGAACCTGCAATAAAGGCAGGGATGATATCACCAAATTCACCACCAAAAAGATATAAGAAACTGAGAGATATTAAGCCTGATACGAAAGCCTTAAGAAGTAATGGATAATTTTTTGTGTTTAAATCGATATCTTTCAATTTTTTATAAGCTTCTTCTAGGGTGATTTCTTTATTAACGAGTTTGCGTGATATCGTGTTTACATTTGCTATTTTAATCAGATTCGTATTGTTCTTATGAATTCTAATGATTTGAACTTCTGAATTTTGAGATAAGGAGAATGTAATAAAAATATTCACGACATAACCGTTACTATGTTGATAGCCTAAACTCCTCGCAATACGGTTCATAGTGTCTTCGATTCTAATGGTTTCGGCACTACACTCTAATAAAATTCGACCTGCTAACAATATAACTTTAGTTAAAAGCTTTTCATCAATGTGATTATTAGATGTATCTCGGATCATGCCACACCTCTATCTAATAGAACCTGCTTCTTGTAGATTCATATTTTTAGTTTCTGGGGCCATCATAACAGAAATAACAAATCCTATAAATAGTAAGAAACCAGCGATATACATTGTATTACTAACACCGAAATTCGTTAATATAACAGGGAAGAAGAATGTACTTATTGCTGATGCTACACGACTAATCGTCGTTGTAAATCCTCCACCTGTACCTCGTATATTAGTTGGGAAAAGCTCATATGGATAAATCCATTGATGACAACCCATAGCTGTGTTGAAAATTCCGTATATGATAAAGAGTAACAGTATAACTATGAATGGTGCATTTAAACCAGATGCATATCCTAATGCAAATAATGCAAGTGTTGAAATTAAGAATGGCCAAATTAAAGTTGGTCTTCTTCCATAACGTTCTATTAAATAAAGTGCAGGGATAACACCTATTAAATAGAAGATATTAATAATGGCAGATCCTAAATACTCTTGTGAACCGTCTTGGAAACCAAATTCATAAAGAATAGACGGTATATATGTGCCAATTGCGAATGTTGTCATAACTTGTAAAGACCAGAATGTTGAAACAAAGAATGTCCATTTACCTTGACCATTTTTAAAAATATCTTTGAAGTTCGTCTTTTTATGTCCAGTTGTATCTTTGGAAACAACAACGTTATCACCAAATATTTTTTGGACGATCTGTTCTGCTTCTTCTTTTCTACCTTGTTGTACGAGCCAATGAGGTGATTCTGGCATATTTAATCGTGCAAGTAGTAATAATACGATAGGGAACGCACCACTTAATAGCATCCATCTCCAACTTGTATCTCCAAGAGGTATTAGTAGATATCCAACTAAGAATGAAACAGCATAACCTACAAACCAGAATCCATTAATACCACCGAGTAAAGCACCACGTTTCTTTTGTGGAGAGAACTCACTCATAAGTGAACCAGCAATTGGATAATCCGTTCCTAAAGCGATTCCGATAACAAATCTTAATGCGATTAATTGTACTGGATCAGTTGCGAAAAACTGTAATGTCGTAACAATTGCTAAGACGAGCATATCTAAGATGAACATTTTTTTTCGGCCAATTTTATCTGTGAAGTAACCGCCGAACATACCACCTAGAACCATGCCTGCTAAAGTTGCCGTACCTAATAAACCAATAACTGTAACGGACATATCAAAACTATTTTGCATAACAGCAAGCGCTATTGCGATAATACCTAAACTGTATCCATCAACAAATGTACTTCCACTTGAATAAGCAAAAATTTTCATGTGAAATCTTGAGAATGGCATTTCTTCCATTGTGCAATCTTTATTCATTAAATGTCCTCCTAATATAGACCAGTGCATCATTATTTTTAAAGATAGCGCTTACATAAAAGGGTGAAGGGTTTTATTGATAACTGTATGATAATAAACTGTTAATATCTTGTGCTGCGTTAAAACCTGTTTGAATGGCTGTTTCAGTATATAAAGTACCTAAATAATCGCCAGCTAAATATAATCGATTGTCAGGTTTCGTAAGAATAGGTTGAATTTTAGCTCTTCCCGGGAAGATGTAAGCAGATCCTAATGGGAATTTTTGAACGTGAGCTTCAACAACTTTATCACTGAAACCTGGAAACATTTCATTTAAGTCATTCAAATAAATATCGATAATTTCTTCGTCTGTTTTGTCTAGTAATTTTTGTCCTCTTCCTGCGGGGGAAAATGTCATAAAGGTACTACCTTTAGTTCTATTTTTAGAAAGAGAATGTACAAGGTTAGAGCTATGAATTAATACATCAAATGATTTCTTTGGTGTTGCAAATGAGTAAATATCATCCCAAACTTGTTTGCCTGTTTCATTTGTTAAAAATGCTGCGCTTACGTGTGGACCATATTTAATTTGATCTAATGCAGCGCCAACTTCAGGACTGATATTTTTTGCGATTTTTCTAGTGATAGGTGCTGGTGTAGCAAGTACGGCATACCGAGTTTGTACTTCATGTTCTTGTCCATCTTGAACATATTTAACAGTTACTGAATCGTGGTCTTGAATCACTTCTTGTACGTCAGTATTTAGTAGTACGTCGTCGCCAAGTGAACAAGCGATTGTATCTGTTAATGTAGAAGGACCTCCCATAATATTTCGTGATAAACCTTCATCTTTGTTCCAAATCATATGGAAGTATCCTACACCTGCACCTGCAGATATTTGTTCAGGATCGCCAGTTGATCGACTTACGGTCGGTCTGAAAATAGCATCGGCATCAAGCGGTAAATGACCTGTAAAGTCTGTAAAAGTTTTATGGTTCATAAAGTCTAAAATACGTTGTTGTTGAACACTTTTATCTTCTAGACTTTTTTGTTTCGCGATTTTTCCATAGCGTAGAACGGAAGCTCTTACTTTAGCACCAGCTCTAATTAATGCGAAACGGTCTTTCCATGACATATTTACACGGAATGGATACGTTTCAACAGGGCCACTTGTGAGTAATTTGCCATTTAAAGACATGGCTGTTAATTTACCTGGGACTGGCATAGAGGAAATGCCGACAGATTTAAATAATTCATCTGTCGCGGAACCAGTTCCTGCGTATACGTGACCGCCCCAGTTTAACCAATATGAGCCTCTTCGTTCAGACATTACACGTCCACCAACTCTATTTGTTGATTCTAAAAGTAAAATATCATGATGTTTTAATCTCCAAGCGGCGGATAAACCCGCTAAACCTCCGCCAATAATAACGACATCTTTCATTTCCAACACCTTCTTATTATGAGTTTTGATAAAGTTCATTTAATTTTGATGCAATTTTTTCTTTGAATTCTGGTGAAGCAGACACTAATGGTGAGCGACTAGGTCCACCAGGTAATCCAATTGCTTCTAGTCCTGCTTTTACAGTGCCTGGAATGACTTCTTCTTCTATTAAATTATATAAAGGAATGAGTTCTTTATTTAATTCAGCTGCTTCTTTTATGTTGTTTTCTTTCACGATCAAATCATAAAGTTTAACAATTTTATCTGGCACTAAATTATGAACGACACCAATTGCACCAACACCACCTGAAGCAAGTGTAGCTAAAATTAAATCTTCAAATCCTGTTAATAATGAGAAGCGGTCGTTATCTTTTGTCAGATTTAATAATTTAGATGTATGTACACCGTCTGCTGTATTCTTAATACCAACTATTCCATCTAATTGACTGATTTCATGTATAAGTTCTGGAGATAGCTCGATACCTGTAGCATCTGGGTAATGGTAAATAACGATACCGATTTTGCTATTTTCAGTGACAGCTTTGTAATGGTTTAAGATACCTTCGTCACTCGTTGCCATATAATATGGATTAATGACTAAAGCGCTTGATACGCCAGCTTCTTCAGCAAATTGAGTTAATTTAATTGTATCTTCAGTACTATGACAGCCTGTTCCAGCCATTACTGGAACACGCGCGTCGACTGTATCACATACGAATTGAATCACTTGTTGACGTTCTTCTAGTGACATTAAAGAATATTCACCAGTACTTCCGCCAACTAAAACACCATGAACACCGTTTTTGATAACATGTTCGATTAACTGAGCAAGGCCGTCATAATCGATGACGCCGCCTTCTTTCATTGGAGTAGGTAATGCAGGTATAACACCAAATGGTTTAAACATAATAAGCACCTCTTTAATTTATTTTTGTTGCATATTCACGTAAACACTTTTAACTTCTGTATAATTACTTAATCCATATTCGCCGCCCATTTCTCGACCAATACCAGATTGTTTATAGCCACCAAACGGCATTGTTTCTAATTCCAATCCAACATCATTGATCCAAACAGTACCAGATTGGAGTTTGCCAGAAATGTAATGCGCTTTTCTAATATTTTCTGTCCATACACTTGCTGCTAATCCGTATTCGCTGTTATTCGCTTTTTCGATGGCTTCTTCAACTGTATCGAATATTAAGATAGACATAACTGGACCGAATATTTCTTCGCGAGCGATTGTCATATCATCCGTAACATCAGCAAATATAGTAGGTGGTACATAATAACCTGTATCAAATGATTGAATACCACCTGTTACAAGTGTTGCACCTTCATCAATACCAGATTGAATATATTGTTGAACGGTATTTTGTTGTTTTTGAGAAACAAGTGGCCCCATATCAGTATCACTATTTAAACCAGGACCGAGTTTAGTTTCTTCAGCAAGTTTCTTAACACCTGCTACAACTTTGTCGTAAACATTTCTTTGAACATATATTCTTGTACAAGCACTGCAATTCTGACCATGGTTATACATCGTACCGTTATAAGCGCCTGTAATAGCTTCTTCTAAATCTGCATCTTCTAAAATAATAGAAGGGGATTTACCACCAAGTTCTAACGTTACGTTTTTAACTTGATCTGCAGCTTGTTTCATAACATTCTTTCCGACTTCTGTAGAACCTGTAAATGCAATTTTGTCGACTTTTTCATGCTTGATTAATGCTTCACCAGCAACGCGACCACTACCTGGAACAACGTTTACAACACCGTCTGGGAAACCAGCTTCTTTAAATAATTGAGCTACATAAAGTAATGAAAGTGGTGTTTCTGTAGCAGGTTTAATTACAACTGTACATCCTACTGCTAAAGCGGCACCTAATTTCCATGCAGCCATTAACAATGGGAAGTTCCAAGGAATAATTTGTCCTGCAACGCCAATTGGTTCGTGAAGTGTGTAGTTAACATAGTCAGGTGAAACTTGTGTTGTCTTACCAGAAATCTTAGTTGCAAAGCCTGCATAGTATTCAAATTGTTGTACAGTTCCGCCAACATCATCACTAAGTGCGATGTGATAAGGCTTACCGTTATCTAAAGATTCTAGTTGTGCAAGTTCTTCACGATTTTCTTCAACAAGTTGAGCAAACTTATAAATCAGCTGAGAACGTGTATGCGCTTCCAAATTTGTCCATGAACCATTATCAAAAGTCTCTCTCGCTGCATTGACAGCAATATCGATATCTTTTTCATTCGCTTCATGAACCGATGCTATTTTTTCTTCTGTAGCGGGGTTGATAACATCAAACGTTTTCCCTTCAGAAGATTGAACATATGACCCGTTAATATATAAACCTATGTCTTGTTCTAAAAAAGCTTTTACTTTCGGTTTTAAACTTTGTGTTGCCATATCAAAATAACCTCCTGTTTTTATATTTTGATTATTTAGAATCTTAACACTATTTTGAAGCAATGTAAACCCTTTCATTTAAAAAGGGAATTTTTATGTTCTAAATTGGTATAATATTACATTGTTGTGATGGGTGAAATTGATTTAAGAAGTTATTATCGTTATGATGAATATAAAGAAAGTGGGTATGAGGTGATTTATGAGTATGGACAATCAACATACGATTAAACTGAAATTAATCGACATTAAAGATCAATTACCAAAAAAACAAAAAAAGTTATGTGATTATATTCTTAAAAATTTTCAATCACTAGGACTTGTTACGATAAAAGAGTTGTCTCAAGATGCAGATGTTGGGATCTCTACAGTCATGAGAACTTTGAAAGCAATCGGATATGATAATTTTAATGATTTCAAAAAAGATATTTATGAAGAAGTAATGCCGTCAGAGTCAACATGGGTTATGCAAACATCACTGATGGATTCAGTAGAAAAGAATAAAACGCTCGTTGATGTATGGGATAAAAGTGTTGAATTATTAAATAAGTCTTACAACGAAGAGTTGGATGAATATTTCAAAGATGCTGTGAAACTTATGAAAGAAGCGGAAATGATTGGAATCATTGGGACGCGACCATATAAAGCAGCGTCATTATATTTAGAGCAGTTACTAGGGGAATTTACGAATCAAATTGCGCAATTAAGTCATGATACAGAAACCGTAATTGATAAAGTATTACAAATGGGCAATCGTGATTTAATCGTTATGTTCGCTTTTGAACCATACTCTCAATTAGTGTTGAAAGTAGCAAAAATAGCTCATAATAATCAAGTGCCAATACTGTTAATAACAGATTATGATTCATGTCCAATCGTTCAGTATGCAAGTGAAACACTGAAATTAGCAGTAAGTAAAAATCACTTTTCAATATTGCCAATCATCGCATTGATAGACGCTATCGTTATCGAAATGGGTAAATATAAATCTGAGCAATCTGTCGACAAACTAAAACGATTAGAAAAAACATTAAAAGACTACGATATTATATAAAGAATGGTTATAGAGAAAGAGTGAGACATAATGTTCATGTCTCACTCTTTTCATTTTTGGTGATGATGGAGGCTGAACATTGCAAGTGGAGCGTGACAAGCAATGTTCATGGCCTCGTATTTATCAAGACTGTTGAAACAAGATAAATAGACGCCTCGTATTTATCAAGACTGGTGAAACAAGATAAATAGACGCCTCCGTATTTATCAAGACTGTTGAAACAAGATAAAAAGGCGCCTCGTATTTATCAAGACTGTTGAAACAAGATAAATAGACGCCTCCGTATGTTGCAAGACACACCAATCTAACAAAATCCAGCCCCTCATACAGACCTACAAACTCACTCCAGCCTCTATCTTTGTATAATCTTCATCTCTAAATTCTCAATATACCAATATAACAAACAATGGTATCACGACTGAGCTGATTAAGGCTGTTAAAATCATGCCGATTGAACTGAAGGCTGCTGATTCGATATCGGTTTCTAATATTTTGGCTGTCCCGATAGCATGTGATGCATTGCCATAAGTGAGTCCTTTGGCAATGGATGTTTGGAATTTTGCTATTTTGATAAGGTACGACCCTAACATACTTCCTATTAATCCTGTCCCTATAATAAACAATACGGCTAAGCTATCTATACCGCCTATTTGTTGTGATACTTGTACACCGACTGCTGCTGTTATAGATCTTGGCAACAATGATGCAATCATTTCTTTCGAATAACCGAATATATTTAAAATCGTAAACATTAAAATAATATTAATCGTTATCCCAACTAATACACTTGTGATAATGACTTTAAAATGTTGAACAATCATTTTTCTATATAAATAAAGTGGATATGCTAAACAGACAACTGTGCAATTTAAAAAGTCATAAATCCATTGGCCACCTACCATATAGTCGTTGTAATTATATCCAAACAACACAAGTACGCAAATAATTGCAATGGATGAAACGAGTGCGGGGTGTAGGATGGCGATCTTGAATTTTTTCTGTATAAATAATGCGAATATGTACATGACAATTGTTAAAAGAATCATTAAAAGTGCTTTAATCATCATGATTGATCACCACTTTCTTCTATATGATTCTTTTTTAACATTTTCTCAGCTATGTATCCCGACGAGAGTGCAACAATGCATGTACTTGCGATGACTAATACAATTAAAAAGATAAACTGTGCATTTATTTGGTCAACTAAATTCATAGCACCGACTATTGAAGGGATGAAAAAGAAAATCATCGTACTTAATAATAAATTTGCACCGTCTTTAATCCATTCTTCTTTTATAATTTTAAATTGTAATAATAAGAAAAGTATCACAAGTCCGATAATACTACCTGCAATAGGTATGTTTAATGTTTCTTGTATCCAACTACCTAGTACGGTAATAAAATAGATCATACATATTTGGAGTATGATTTTTATGAATTTATAAATCATGACAACTCAATCCTTTTAACATTTTATGATGATATTTATTATAGAACTGATTTGGATATTTTGAAATGCTATCGGACGGTCTTTTTATTTTTAAAAATTTACAATTAGTGGTTCAATAGACTTAACAATTAAAAGATTGGAGCGAATCATATGCCAAAATTAATTTTATGTCGACATGGGCAAAGTGAATGGAATGCGAAAAATTTATTTACAGGTTGGGCAGATGTAGAGTTATCAGAGCAAGGGTATAATGAAGCGAGAATCTCAGGTGAAAAATTATTAAAACAAAATATCGAAATAGATGTCGTGTATACATCACTTTTAACAAGAGCAATTGAAACCACATATTTATTATTGAAGCATTCTCACCAACTTTGGATACCAATTTACAAAACGTGGCGTTTAAATGAACGTCATTATGGTGGTCTTCAAGGTAAAAATAAAGATCAAGCACGAGAAGAATATGGTGAAGAACAAGTACATATTTGGAGACGTTCTTATAATACGAGACCTCCAGAAGCGGATGAAAAGTTACGAGAAGAATACTTAAATGATAGAAGATATGAAATGTTAGATAGAAGAATCATGCCTGTTACAGAAAGTCTTAAAGATACATTGGATAGAGTCATTCCATATTGGATAGATCATATTTCAACAAGTTTATTAAACCATCAAACAACTTTAGTTTCTGCACACGGTAATTCTTTGAGAGCACTGATTAAGTATTTAGAAGATATTCCAGATGATGAAATTTCAAACTTAGAAATCAAAACTGGTGCACCATTAATATATGAATTAGATGAATCTTTAAAAGTGATAGACAAGTATTATTTATAGGTTTTAACACATTATAAAAGTAAAATAAAAGTTTAATTTAACATAAAGCTTTACTTTCAATTATTTATAGCGTATAGTGGGTAGCAAGTGATATTTCGAGATTAAATTAATTGGTAGTTTTATTCATAGTTAATAAAGTCCATTTAAGTTTGAAGATTGATTATTGCAAATATACGTGCAAAAGCACAATAGGAGGACTTTTATTATGAATAAAGGTACAGTAAAATGGTTTAACGCAGAAAAAGGTTACGGATTTATCGAAGGAGAAAATGGTAACGACGTATTCGTACATTTCTCATCTATCCAAACTGAAGGTTACAAATCATTAGACGAAGGTGCTTCAGTTACTTTCGATATCGAAGAAGGACAACGTGGACCTCAAGCAGTTAACGTTATCAAAAACTAATATTTAACCATTAGTTAAACACTTCATAACTTTGTTATGAAGTGTTTTTTTGTATATTAAAATAGAAATTGATGAACAATTCTGAATATAATCATTCGCTTTATCGGTTGTGAAATGGTTAAATAAGTATAACAACATATAGGAGGGAAACGTTATGACAGAAATCCAACATTTAACAGTAGGAAGCAAAGACGCAAACATAACAGTAGAGGCATTTATTAATTTTGCATGCCCATATTGTTCACATTATTTTGCAGCAGCTGACGAAGTTTTAGAACCTTATATTAATGAGAATAAAGTACAATACATCGTCAAGCATTTTGATAAGACGAAACAAAGACTGCTCAAAGGAACTGTTGCGAATATTTATTTGGATTACGATGACCCCGAAGAAACTTTTAAAATAATAAGACACCTATATGAAACACAAGACGAATGGACATTGAATTTTGAAACGATAGAAAGAAAAATGGAACATGAATTAGGATTATCACCACAAAAAAATGCAGACGATCGATCGTTAGCCATTATGCAAGAAACATTTGAAAGAGGGATTAAAGGCGTGCCAACCGTTTTTATAAATGATGAAAAATTTGAATTTAATCCTGTAGAAGATGGTAAAGAGACGATACAAGAAAAATTAAGAAATGCATTAGAAAGTATATGATGAAGCGGTAAGGACGCACGAAGACTGCAAGATATCGTGCGCAAAGGTACAAAATCAGAGTGCAATGCACGAAGACTGCAAGATATCGTGCGCTAAGGTATAAAATCAGGGTGTAACGCACGAAGACTCCGAGATATCGTGCGCTATGGTACAAAATCAGGGTGTAACGCACGAAGACTATGAGATATCGTGCGCTAAGGTGCGAAATCAGGGTGTAACGCACGAAGACTATGAGATATCGTGCGCAAAGGTACAAAATCAGAGTGCAATGCACGAAGACTTCTGACCTAATTCCTCATTATAGCAAGTGGCTGTTGTGAAACAACGCCACAAGATATTCAACACATTCATCAAGGTATTAAATAAAGTGTATATTTTCTCTATTTGAGTAAGGGTGAGGCATCTTGTGATGTCTCATCCTTTTTATATACATAATGCTCTGAAGTACTGCTGTTATAGGGATTATAAGCTTTTTAAATAATAATCATTTCTTTATGAAAGCCCTTTACTTGATAATTTTTAAAATACAATAGTAAAATGTTTTATAAGAGGTATTTATCTCTTATTAGGATTAAATTTTTAGGAGGTATGAAGGATGGTAGTAGAATTTCACAATGAACCAGCAACAGATTTTACAAATCAAGAGAATCAACAAGCGTTTAAAGATGCATTAATAAAAGTTAAATCTGAATTTGGGAAAGAAATTCCTCTAGTAATTAATGGTGAGAAGATTTATACAGATGATAAGTTTGAATCTGTAGATCCAGCAAACCACCAACAAGTACTAGGTACAATTTCAAAAGCTTCTAAAGAACAAGTTGACCAAGCGATGGAAGCGGCTAAAGAAGCCTATAAGACTTGGAGAAAATGGTCTCATAAAGAAAGAGCCGAATTATTAATTAGAGTTTCTGCAATCATTCGCAGAAGAAAACATGAACTTTCTGCATTAATGGTTTATGAAGCGGGTAAACCATGGAATGAAGCAGATGGAGATACAAATGAAGGTATTGATTTTATTGAATATTATGCGCGTTCTATGATGGAATTGGCTAATGGTAAGCCAGTCTTTGATAGAGAAGGGGAGCATAACCAATATATTTATAAACCAATGGGTCCTGGTGTTACAATTCCACCTTGGAACTTCCCATTTGCAATTATGACAGGTACAACAGTTGCACCTATTATTGCAGGTAATACAGTATTACTTAAACCAGCAGAAGATACGCCATTAGTTGCATATAAATTAATGGAAATTTTAGAAGAAGCAGGTCTTCCAAAAGGCGTTGTAAACTTTGTACCAGGTGATCCGAAAGAAATCGGTGATTACTTAGTCGATCATAAAGATACGCACTTTGTAACATTTACTGGTTCAAGAGCAACAGGTACACGTATTTTTGAAAGAGCAGCTAAAGTTCAAGAAGGCCAAAACTTCTTAAAACGTGTTATCGCTGAAATGGGCGGTAAAGATGCAATTATAGTTGATGAAAATACTGATACTGATTTAGCAGCTAAAGCAATTGTAGATTCTGCATTTGGCTTTTCTGGTCAAAAATGTTCTGCATGTTCTAGAGCAATCGTGCACAAAGATGTTTATGATGAAGTTCTAGAAAAATCAATCGCATTAACAAAAGAACTTTCAATTAATCACACAGAAGGTGGTTCTGATGTATATATGGGACCAGTTATTAATAAAAAACAATTTGATAAAATTAAAAATTATATCGAAATTGGTAGTAAAGAAGGTAAGCTAGAAGTTGGCGGTAAGACTGATGACAGTAAAGGTTATTTCGTACATCCAACAATCATTTCTGGACTTAAATCAAGTGATCAAATTATGCAAGAAGAAATCTTCGGACCAGTCGTTGGCTTTACTAAAGGCGATAACTTTGAAGAATTATTAGAAATTGCTAATGACACAGATTACGGATTAACAGGAGCTGTGATTACAAATAATCGTGAGCATTGGAGACAAGCATGTGAAGATTATGATGTAGGTAACTTATACTTGAACAGAGGTTGTACAGCAGCAGTAGTAGGTTATCATCCATTCGGAGGCTTCAAAATGTCAGGTACAGATGCTAAGACAGGTAGCCCAGACTATATGCTCAACTTCTTAGAACAAAAAATATTATCAGAACAATTCTAGTATAGATTAAGAGAACCTGAGGCACACGATGTGCCTCAGGTTCTTCTATCTTGATGAGTATTTTAGGTTGTTAGGGACAGAATTCCGAGAAATGTCCGTAAGAGGTGCTATTAGAGACAGAATTCGTAGAAATGTCCGTATGAGAGGTTCATCTAATTACCAGAATTCAGAATAATGGAAGTTACATCCCCGCACTCATCCCAACACATCTCCAGCAAATCTCATTTATGCTAAGATTTCTTCTGCTAGTAATTGATATGATTTTTTCTTGGCTTCGAAATCGTAGATATTTGTTATAATCATAAATTCGTCTGTTTGATATTCTTCTACTAGTTGATTAAGTTGTTTTCTTACTGTTTGTGGTGAACCTATAATACTTCTTTTTCGGTTTGTCTTAATGAGTTCTAATTCTTCTTCTGTATAATCTTCTATATTGATTTCTTCTGGTGGTTGAACTTTTGTTCCTAATCCTTTGCCAACGTTTAATAACCATTTGTCTTGTGATATGGCTAATTGTTCTGCTGCTTCGTCTGTTTCTGCACATACTACAAAAATACAAACAATGGTTGAGGGTTCTTTCATATTAACGGATGGTTTAAAGTCTTCGTAATAGCGCTTCATTGCGATTTCTTTATATTTAGGATTTATAAAGTGACCGAATACAAATCCAATTCCTAGTTGTGCTGCGTTTCTAGCACCATTTTCAGTTAAACCTAATAACCACATTGTTGGTGGATTGTCTATGCGTGGTCCAGCTTTAACGAGTCTAAATTTATGATCTCTAGGTAACGAGTTATGCAAGAATCCTTGTAAGTCAGATGCTTGCCTGTAAAAGTCTTCAATTGGTTTAATATGATCATCAGTTAAAGCTTTTTGTGTAATTGGAGAACCACCTGGTGAATTACCAAATCCTAAGTCGATACGGTTAGGAAATAATGCAGATAAAGTCTTACCGTTCTCTGCAATTTTATAAGGGTTATATTGTGGTAATAATATGCCACCAGAGCCAACTCGAATATGTTTAGTTGAAGCTGCAATTTGAGTCATCAAGATTTCTGGTGATGAACTTGCGAGACCACTCGTATTGTGGTGTTCAGCAACCCAATATCTGTGATAACCTAACGACTCAGTCCATTGTGCTAATGAGATAGTATTTTGTAATGTTTCTTCAGGCGTACTTCCTTTAGAAATGGGTGCTTGATCTAATACACTTAATTTCACGTTATAACGCTCCTTATAATTGACGTTTGTATTTTAATGAAATGTAGTTTTCATTTTCTGGTAGAGTATACATTGGTTTTTCATATTGGTATTTAAATTCTTTGGCTTCATAAAAAGGAATTCCCATATGGTTTCCTTTACTTACAGAAACCCATTGTTCTGTGGCACCTCTTTTTATTTGATCTTCTGTAATAATATTTAATAAACCTGAACCAATGCCTTCTCGTTTACGCTTTGGATCCAAGTATAGGACATATAATTCAGAGATATGTGTTTCTCTAAAACCGCCACCACCAGCTCCAACAATTTGTCCATTATCTTCAGCAACAAACCAACCATTCCAATATTGATCAATGTTCGTTATTTCGTTAGAAACGCGTTGTTCATTATAAAATTCATTAATAATTTGTGTGATGTATTTTTCAGGTAGTATATCTTTATATGTCACACGATATCCATCAGAACAAACTTTTATAATACCCTGCACATCATTAATTGTCGCCATTCTATACTCCATATGTATCACCTTCATAATTTATTTAATTCTAGTATATCTTATCTTTAAAATTTTTAAGCATTTTTGCTTATATATATGGTATTTTTTGAAAAATTGATTATAATTGAAAATGAATATCAATTAGTGAAGGAAGGTTGAGTGATGAAAAAATTATTGGTAGCCATATTAGCATGTTTACTCATTTTATCAGCATGTTCGAATAAAGGTGATAATAAGCAAGTAGATACTTCTAAGGAAACGAAAAATTACAAACTTGAAAACGGGAAAACAATAAAAGTACCTAAAAATCCTAAAAAAGTAGCTGTTTTAACAGCTTTTTATGTAGGGGATTTTATTGAATTAGGTATTAAACCAATTGCTGTTCCGGATTGGACGAAAGACTCATCTATTATTAAACCACATTTAGATGGTGTAGAACTTGTTGGTGATGGGAATGTTGAGCAGGTAGCGAAACAGAAACCGGATTTAATTATTGTGGATGCAATGGATAAAAATCTTAAAAAATATCAAAAAATCGCACCGACTGTTCCTTATACTTATACAAAGTACAACCATAAAGAAATTTTAACAGAGTTAGGGAAGTTAACTGGTAAAGAAGATAAAGCTAAAGATTGGATCGACAAGTGGAATAAAGAAACAGCTAAAGATAAAAAAGAGGTTCAAAGTAAAGTTGGCGATTCAACTGCATCAGTATTTGAACCAGACTCAAAAGAAATCTTTATATATGAAAGTACATGGGGACGTGGATTAGACATTGTACATGATGCATTTGGTATGCCAATGACTAAAGAATATGAAGCTAAAGTTAAAAAAGGCGGAAAAGGTTATGAATCTATTTCTAAAGAAGAAATATCAGATTATGCCGGAGACTATATCTTCTTAAGTAAACCATCATACGGTAACTTTGATTTTGAAAAAACAGCAACTTGGAAAAACTTAGACGCTGTAAAAAATGACAGAGTTATTACGTATAAAGCAGAAGATTATTGGTTTACAGATCCACTTACATTAGAACAACTTAGAGTAAAACTTAAAAAAGAAATTCTTAAAAAAGCTGAATAATATAACGGGATTCCAGTATAGATGAAACCTCAAATTAATCTATACTGGAATTTTTTTGAAGGTTGAAATAAATATTAATTAAATGTAAAGTGGATGTGAAAAAATAAAAAGGGGATGAAAGTATGAAAAAATTAATTGCAAGTTCAGCTTTAGTTGTATTATTAGGGGGTGTAACAGGTGTTTCAAATGCTGATCATGTATTAGCTAATCAAACAGCAACTAAAGAAGTTAAGAAAGATAAAGTTACTAAAAAGGATTTAGCAGAACAAAATGTAATGAGTGTTGCATGGTATCAAACGTCAGCTGAAGCAAAAGCATTATATCTACAAGGGTATAATACTGCTCAAGATAAATTAGATGAAAAATTAAAGCACCATAAAGGTAAAAAGAAACCTGCCATCGTATTAGATTTAGATGAAACAGTTCTAGATAATTCACCTTATCAAGCATACGCATCGCTCAAACATAAGACTTTCCCTGAAGGTTGGCATGAATGGATTGCAGCAGGAAAAGCAAAGCCAGTATATGGGGCTAAAGAATTTTTACAATATGCTGATAAAAAAGGGGTAGAAATTTTCTATGTGTCTGATAGAGACCAAAAAGAAGATTTTAAAGGTACTTTGAAAAATATGAAAGACCTTGATATGCCACAATCAGATAAACATCATATACTACTAAAAGGTGAAAATGAAAAAGGTAAAGAAGAAAGAAGAGCCAAAGTACGTAAGAATCACGATTTAGTTATGTTATTTGGGGACAACATACTTGATTTTGATGATCCAAAAGAAAGTACATTAAAATCAAGAACTGAATTTGTTAAGAAACATAAAAAAGACTTTGGAGAAAAATATATTATATTACCAAATCCAATGTACGGTAGTTGGGAAGCAACACTTTATAATGGGAATTATGACCACAGCCCAGAAGACATTAATAAATTAAGAAAAAAAGAACTCACATATTATAATCCAGAAACAAATAAATTAGAAAAAGAAAGTAAGAAATAATAACTATAAAAATTGCCTGTTATAGCCTGATTTGAAAAGGTTATGATAGGTGATTTTTTTATTAAATAAATGAAAACGCTTACTTTTTCTGTTGACTTTCAATAAAAGTTAGTTTAATTTAATAAATAGTAATCGATTACTATAAAGATAGGAGGATGTAATGATAAAAGGTCAGTGTAATCATCATAAAATTTTAGAAACTTTGAGTATAAGTGGACATGGCAATAAAGTTCTAATTGCTGATGGTAATTTTCCAATCATGACAAATTCAAATCATAATGCAGAAAAAGTCTACTTAGGTTTATCTAAAGACTTACCAACTGTTACAGATGTGTTAAAATCAATATTAACAGTAATTAATATCGAAAATGTAGAAGTTATGGATTCGGCTGAAAAAGTTGAGCCTGAAATATTTGATGAATTTAGAGAGATTACAGGTGTTAAGTCATTGGAGAAATACTCTAGACAAGATTTCTATGATATTTGCCAAGATGAAGATATAACACTTGTTATTAACACAGGTGAAACCAGAACTTTTGCTAATATCTTACTAACAGTTGGTGTTACATCTTAAATTAATGATGATTAAGTGGTGATTATAAATGAGTTCAAAAAATAGAATAGGAAGTCCTACTATGAAAGATGTTGCTTTATATACTGGACTTTCAACAGCAACGGTTTCTAGAGTACTAAATGATAATTATCCAGTAAGCGCTGAAACTAGAAAAAAAGTTCTGGATGCGTTTGAGAAGTTAGATTATGAACCAAATTTAGTTGCTAAAAGTTTAAGATCTAGAAAATCAAATCTTGTTGCAATTATTGTAGCTGACATAGAAAACCCATACTACATGAGAATTGCTAAACAAATTGATAAATATTTGTTCAATAAAGGATACAATCTCATTACATGTAGTACAGATGAGTCATTGGAGAAAGAACAAGAAATATTAAAAATGTTGATGAGTAAGAACATTGATGCAATCGCTATTTCTCCCTGTGACAGTGAAAGCACTGATTTGGCTGAACTAATCAAAAGAGAAATTCCAATAACTTTAATAGATAGAAAACTCTATAATTATGGAAATTTACCTTATGTAGGAACAGATAATTATAAGGAAACTTACGATTTGACTAAGCAATTAATTTTAAAGGGTCATAAAGATATTGGGATCATAACAGGGACGTTATCAACAAGTACTGGTTTAGAAAGGTTAGAAGGATTTAAAGCAGCTTTGCAAGATTATAATATTCCATTTAATCATGATTGGCTATATAACGGTGAATTCGTTGAAGAAACAACTTATAAAGTTATGATTGATAAATTAAACAAAATGAACAATATACCAACAGCGATTGTTAGTTGTAATAACGTTATGACTAAAGGTGCATTAAGTGCTATAAAAGAGAATAATTTAAAAGTGCCCAATGATATATCAATTGTTACATATGGCGCATTAGCTAATAATAATTTATTTAAGGTGAAAATCACTTCTCTTGAGCAAGATACTATATCCATGGGAGAGGCAATAGCAACTTCTTTAATTAATCAATTGGAAAAAGTTTATCTTCCTACAGTAGAAGTACAAGAAAGTATTATCATAAAAGGAAACTCAATAAAAGAAATTAAGTAGCAAGAAATATGCCATTTAAATAAGCATTATTTTAAAGCTTAATAAATGGACATATTTTAAGCTTTTATAGTAATCGATTACTATATTTTTTACCTACATAAGTAAACGCTTACAAATAAATAATTCAACCTAATAGTAATCGATTACTATTAAGAAGGAGGAAATATATATGAAATCTATAGAAATGATAAATGAAGTTTTTGTTTCAGAAATCCAAACAATTGATTGTGTAAGAAGAAATATTAACAGTGACTATGAACTGTTTATTAAAGAAATATTGGAGTGTAAAGGAAGAATTATTATTTTAGGAGTTGGAAAATCAGGATTAATAGGTAAAAAAATGGCTGCTACTTTTGCTAGTACAGGCACACCGTCCTTTTTTGTACATTCAACTGAAGCAGTACATGGAGATTTAGGTATGATTTGTAAAGAAGATATCGTATTAGCTATTTCGAATAGTGGAGAGACGAGTGAGGTTATCAGCACATTGAATTCAATAAATGAAATTGGTGCTACTTTAATATCTATAACAAAATCAAAAAGTTCTACTTTAGGTAAATCATCTAAAGTTGTCATTGAAATTCCAATCACATCAGAAGCGGATAAATATAATTTAGCGCCGACAAATAGTTCTACAGCTACGTTAGTCGTTGGAGATGCTATAGCTTTAACAATATCTCAAATAAAAGGATTTACTAAAAAAGATTTTGGTAGATATCACCCAGGTGGGGCATTAGGAAAGTCATTGACTGAAGAAGGTTACATCAATAAGTAAAGGGGACGACTTTTTATGAAAAAAATATTAGTAATAGGAAGTTTTATGACAGATTTAGTATTCAAAACTTCAAAAATGCCTGTCACTGGTGAAACATTAATCGCTGAAAAATATAAAAATATACTGGCGGAAAAGGTGCAAATCAAGCTGTTGCAGCATCAAGACTTGGTGGGAATGTAGAGATGATAGGTAAGCTAGGCAAGGATGAATTTGGGGAAGAACATATTGAAAAATTAAAAGAAGAACATATCGAGTATCAATCTATCATGTTTGATGATGAATCAAGAACTGGAGTTGGAAATGTCACGATAGATAAAGATGGAAATAATAAAATTTTAATTGTTCCTGGTGCAAATTTAAAGATAGTTGAAGAAGAAATCATCAAAAATGAACACATAATTAAAAGTTCTGACATTATAGTCTTGCAGTTAGAAATCCCAATTAATGTTGTTTATAAGTGCATTGAATTAGCATATAAATATGGAAAAACAATTATTTTAAACCCTGCACCAGCTCAAGAAATAGATAAAAATATCGCTCATAAAGTAGATTATATTATTCCGAATGAAACAGAAGCAGAAGTCTTAACAAAATGTAAAGTAGAATCGGCAAATGATGCAAAAATTGCTGCTCAAATATTACTGGATCAAGGTTATAAACATACCATTATAACTTTAGGTAATAAGGGGGCAATATATGCTACCAATGGACAATGGAAATATTTTAATAGTATGAATGTACAAGCTGTAGATACTACTGCGGCAGGAGACTCTTTTATTGGAACTTTAGCATATGGAATTGCTGAAGGTTTTGATATAGAAAAAATAATGTCTATAGCTATTAAAGCATCTGCTTGTACGGTGAAAAAAATGGGTGCTCAACCATCATTACCTAAATGGAAAGACATTATGCAGTTAGAAGAAATTGCTGAATATTAAGGAGTGTTTAATATATGGATAATCAAAAAATAGAAGCGGATAGCAATGGATTTTTGAATAGAACACCTGTATTACAATATGTATTGGTAACTTTATTGTTTCCACTATGGGGTGCTGCAGCTAGTCTAAACGATGTATTAATTGCCCAATTTAAAACTATATTTGATTTAAGTAATTTTGCCTCTGCATTTGTGCAAAGTGCTTTCTATGGCGGATACTTTGTATTTGCTCTACCAGCAGCATTGTTAGTAAGAAAAACAAGTTATAGATTAACTATTGTTGTAGGTTTACTTATGTATATTATTGGTTGTGCTTTATTCTTTCCTGCATCACATATGGCTACATATGGTATGTTTTTAGCCGCATTATTTATTATTGCTATTGGATTAAGTTGTCTTGAAACCTCTGCAAATACTTATAGTGTATTACTGGGCACTAAGGCAACTTCGACAAGAAGGATTAATTTAAGCCAGACTTTCTATCCTATTGGCGCGATGACTGGCGCAATTCTAGGTAAATATTTTATATTTACCGAAGGAGACAGCTTAGAAAAACAAATGTCAACGATGAGTGAACATGATGCAACACAGTTTGGTTTAGAAATGTTGCAAAGAACAATGACACCATATTTAATTTTAATCGCTATATTAGTTATCGTAATGTTACTTTTTATTATAATTAAATTTCCAAAATGTAAACCTGAAAACGGAACAGCGGAAAATGTTAAATTTAGTGAGGCATTAAAGCACTTGTTTAAAATAAAAGGATTTAGAAAAGGTGTTCTCGCTCAATTTATTTATATGGGATTGCAAACTACAGTTTGGTCATTTACTTTAAGACTAGCATTAGACGTAAATCCACATATTAATGAACGATTTGCTACTAATTTTGTTATATTTAGTTTTATCGCATTTTTTATTGGTAGATTTATAGCAACAGCTTTACTTTCAAGATTTAAAGCTGAAAAAATATTACTTGGATATTCTATTATAGGTATAATTGTATTATTATATGCATCATTTGTACCAAATACATCAGCAGTATTTGCAGCAGTATTTGTGAGTGTGTTATTTGGTCCTTGTTGGCCAACTATATATGATAAGACTTTAGAAAAAGTAGTAAATCCAAAATTTGTTGAATTTGGTGGAGCTGTACTTATCATGTCAATTATAGGTGGTGCAGTAATGCCAGCAGTACAAGGATTAGTTGCTGATTTATTTGGATCTATGCAATTGTCATTTATAGTACCAACCTTATGCTTTGGATTTATCGCGTATTATTTCTACAGTGAAAATAAAATAAAAGAATGATGAAATTAAAAGTAATCTCCAAACTAAGTTAGGGACAGAATTCCGAGAAGTGTCCGTAAGAGGCGTCCCTCTAATTACCAGAATTCGGAATAATGGAAGTTAGCGCGTTCTAATTATCACAATTCGGAATAATGGAAGTTAGCGGATTCTAATTACCAGAATTCAGAATAATGGAAGTTACAGCGTTCTAATTACCAGAATTCAAAATAATGGAAGTTACAGTATTTTAATTACAACAATTCAGAATTCTGACTCTAAATTAATATATAATAAGCGTCTTATTCGTTAGTAATCACTAGCGGGTAAGGCGTTTTTATTACGCTTTATTAAAACGCTTACATTTTTTCCGTTTTTAATAAGAATATAAAAATACTAACAATTGTTAAAGTATAAATTTACAATATCAATTAAGGGAGATGTTAAAAATGTTAAAAAGTCGGCCGATGAATATTTTAAATGTTTTTCTTAATAGTAAAGAAAGTGTTTCTGCTAAGGAACTCAGTATTATGTTCAACAAAACAGAAAGAACGATTCGAAATGATTTACGAGATATTAATGAATTTCTGAATACGAATGAATTTTTAGAAATTAATAATCAAAGTGGATCGTTTATTTTAAATTTAACAAATTCGGAAAGGGTTAAGTTAAAAGAGATTGTTTCTGGGAGGGTTGATGAGCAAAGTTATAATCCTGTATATCGTAGGGCATATATCTTGAGTCATGCTTTAATGAATCATTCTCACAAGAAGATTTATGAGTTATGTGAAGACTTACAGATTTCTAAAAGTACGATGGACAAAGATATGAAATTACTTCGCCAAGCGATAGATAAATATAATTTGAAGATTGTATCTAATGTCTCAACTGGTTTATCTATTGATGGAAATGAAATCGATATTCGTACTTTTTTATATGATTATCTCGTAAGAAGAATAACTGAAGATAAAGTGGTTATTGACGATTTGTATGATCAATATAATCCTTTAGTTGCCTACATTGGTTTAAACCAAATAAATAAAATTAAAGACAACTACTCTAAAGTTATTGGAATAGAACAAAATGATATTAAATTATCCGTGATCATTTTAACAGCTATTTGGATTTGTAGAGTTCAGAACGATCATATCTTAGATACTGAAAAAGATGATAAACAGAAAGAACTCAGCATTATCAATATATTTGTAGACGAAGTAATGGATTGGAATTTTCAAGAAGTGAGTTTAGGTGAGTTTAATTATATTTACAATAGGCTGGATGTACTCATAGGTAATAAGAAGCAAGTGTCAGATGATAAACATGACGCATTGTCTCAGCTTGTCAGTCTTAAGTTGATAGAATATGTCGAACATGAATTGTCGATTGACTTTAATGGTTATCAAAGTTATTTATTTGAAGGTTTGAATAAACATATATCCGGCTTAATTAGTCGATTACAACAAGGGATTCAAATCTATAATCCACTAAAAGAAAATATTAAAAATAGTCATTACAAGTTCTTTAAAACCATTAAAAAGTATTCTATGGACCGTTTGAATCGCTATATTGATTTAGATTTTACAGAAGATGAAATAGCCTTTATTACTGTTTACTTTTCAACGGCATATTTTAAATATGTACAGCAAAATAAACATTTCTTTAATGCTGTTATTGTCTGTAGCTTTGGAATTGCAACGAGTAATTTATTAGCTGAAATTTTAAAGTCGCACTTTAACGTAAATATCATAAGAATATTAGCCTCAAACGAAGAAGCTTTTATAGAAAATGATGATGTCGATATTGTTTTTACGACAATTGATGCTGAATTTAATAAACCTACTTGTTACGTTAATGCCATTGTGAATGAAACAGATATAAAGAAAATAGAAGGATTTTTAGAACAACATGCTTATTTATCTAGAAATAATGAAAAGGTAAAAAGAAATGAAGTTTCCTTATTCAAAGATATATCTATTTGGTTAGAGAATAAAGGAATGAAATTAAATGAAACAGATTATAAAGATATTAAACATTTATTCGAAACAAATAATTTTAATTTCAATGATAAAGAGGTGCAGCCTATGTTAAATGAAGTATTGGAAGATCATCACGTACTATTAAACGAAACTTGTACAGATTGGAAAAATGCAATCAAAAAAGTTTCTAAACCACTTTTAGAAGATGGCATTATCACATCACAATATCAAGATGCGATGATTCAATCAGTAGAAGAATATGGTCCGTATATCGTAATAGGTAAGCACATTGCTTTAGCACATGCCAGACCAGAAGAAGGCGCTAATGCACTAGGTGTAAGTATTGCGACACTTAATCCAAATATAGAATTTGGAAATGAAATCAATGATCCAGTGAAAATTATATTTTGCTTATCCGCTACAGATTCATTTTCACATTTAAATATTATGAAAAGCATTGTTTCACTTGTAAGAAATGAAGAAAAAGTTAATCGCTTATTAAGCTTTGATGATAAAAATCAATTTATCGATTATTTATTAAAGGAGGAAATATCATGAGTAAATTAAATATATTATTCGTTTGTGGAGCAGGTTTAGGAAGTAGCTTTGCGTGCCAAATGGCAGCTGAGGATGTGTTGAACAAGTTAGGTGTTGAAGCAGATTTAGATCATGACACAATCTCATCAGCAGTATCTAGAAATGCGGAAATTATCATTACGGGAGAAAACTTTAAATCACAATTTAATAACTTTTCAATTGATGAAAATACAACTTCTATTGTGTATTTAAAAAATATTGTCTCAACTGAAGAAATTGAAGAAAAGCTTTCACCAGTATTAAAAGAAAAAGGGATCATTTAATAAGGAAGTGATGCTATGCAAATTATAAACTTTATTATACAAAATATTTTGACGCAAGCAGCAATAATTGTCGCTTTAATTGCAATGTTAGGTTTGATATTACAAAAGAAAACACCCGGTCAAATTATATCGGGTTCATTTAAAACATTGCTCGGATTCCAAGTATTAACTGCAGGTTCAGCTATTATTGTAGGAAGTTTAACCTATTTCGGGAAAATTTTTTCACAAGGTTTTAATATGGAAGGCATTGTTCCTTCAATTGAAGCAATAAATGGTCAAGCAATGGGTGATTTAGGACTCGGAAGAGAAATTGCTTTTACATTTTTAGCAATTTTTATTTTTAACATTTTGATCGCAAGATTTACACCATGGAAATATATTTTTCTAACTGGTCAAGCATTATTATGGATGGCAACAATGACGACGATTGGTGGATATTTTGCAGGTTTAAGAGGTCTTTCACTCGTTATTATTGGCGGTTTAATTGGTGGTATATTCGCGACAATGATGCCAGCTATTGCACAACCATTTGTAAGAAAAATCGTGGGTGGCGATCATATTGCTTTAGGTCATTTTTGTACGCTTGGCTATGTATTTGAAGCAGGTGTAGGCTACGTATTCGGCAAAAGAGGAGAAAATAGAAAATCAGTAGAAGATTTAAAGTTACCTAAGAACTTTGAATTTTTACAGGACACATATTTATCTTTAATGGTCGTTATGGCACCACTTTTTTTAGTAACTGTATTATTTGCAGGAGAAGACTTCTCATCTAAATTATCAGGTGATACAAACTATATTATGTATGCATTTTTACAATCTATTCAGTTTGTAGTTGGTGTCTATGTACTATTAGCAGGTGTGAGATTACTATTAGGCGAAATTGTTCCAGCATTTAAAGGTATTGCAATGAAATTAGTACCTGATGCAAAGCCCGCTTTAGACTGTCCAGTACTATTTCCTTTCTCACCAAACGCTGTGATTATTGGATTTATTACAACGACTATCGGTACAGTTATTGCGATGTTCTTATTCCCAACTATCGGATTAGCAATGATTATACCTGGTATACTAACAAACTTTTTCGCAGGTGGTACGGCAGGTATATTTGGTAATTTAACAGGTGGTTTAAGAGGAGCCATTATTGGCGGTATCGCACACGGACTGTTTATTACTTTATTACCAGCACTGTTAGTAACCGTCTTAAGTAATATGGGATTTGTTAATGCAACCGCTACAGATGTTGATACAGTTGCAGCAGCATTATTCTACGCATGGATTATTGGACCATTAATGAAAGCATTCTAAAGGAGCGAATATAATGTATATTAATTTGAAAGAAGCAACAGCAAAAGCAGAACGTCTAAATTGTACAATCGGTGCTTTTAATGCACATAATCTAGAAATGTTACCAAGTATGATTGAAGCAGCAAAGGAAGCAGGCAGTCCAATCATTATTCAAACAAGTGTGGATACTGCTAAATATATTGGATATAAGACTTTAGTAACCGTTACTAAAAGTATCGCAAATTCAGAAATGGTAGATGTTGTACTCCACTTAGATCATGCGAAAGACTTTAACGATATAAAAGAAGCGATTGATGCAGGATATTCATCAGTTATGTTTGATGGTTCATCCTTACCATTAAAAGAAAATATTATGAAAACGAAAGCAGTTGTTGATTATGCACATCAACATGGAACATCTGTTGAAGGTGAACTCGGTATTATAGGAGGTACAGAAGAAGGTATTACAATAGATGGTTCTGAAGTAAGATACACAGATCCAGAAGATGCAAAGTATTTTGCAGAATCAACAGGGGTAGATGCTTTAGCAGTAGCAATTGGTACGAATCATGGGCAATTTAAATCTAAAACGAATGTCAATATTCCATTGTTAGCTGAGATTAACGCAATTGTAGACACACCTTTAGTTGTACACGGTGGTACAGGTGTTAAAGAAGAAGACGTTCCAGAACTCATTGATAATGGTATAAGAAAGTTTAATGTAGGTACTGAGTTACTTGTTACTTGGACAGAAACAGCTAAAAAATATTTTGGAGAAACGAAGGTCAATAAGTCTTTAAGACATAATATTATTCCTTGCAATGAAGCGGTGAAAAATATCGTTGCGCATAAAATAAACCTCTTTATGAATAAAGAACGAGTTAAAGTATGAACGAAGAACAAAAGTCTATATTAATATTGGCCGGTCCACCAGGTACAGGAAAGACTTACTTAGCAAATCAAATTATGAGAGCAACTGCTAATTGGCACATTTTGTCTTATGACGATATTAAAGAACGTTACTTTGATCAATATGGATTTAATAATTTGTCTGAGAAAGCAGCACTTGGTGACAAAGCTTGGAAAACATTTTATCTTCAATTAGATGATTTGTTTCAACAATCTAAGAAAGTCATCATTGATTATCCTTTTAGTTATAAACAAGAAGACATGTTAACAAGTATGATAGATCAATATCAATACAAACCTAAGACGTTAATTTTGTACGGAGAGATGCATGAGCTTTATAAGAGGCAGAAAGAAAGAGATCTTGATGACGCCAGGCATGTAGGACATATTGTTACACGCTATAAAGATGGTGATTTTCCGAATGCACCAGATGATTTAGATGATTTCGAACAATTTAAATTTAGGTGTGAAGATCGACAGTATGACCGTTTCCATATCGGTAATTATAAGCGAATAAATGTTACGCACTTTGAAGATGTTAATTTAAATGAAATCTTATTATGGATAAACAATCAATTTAAACATTAAAACGCGTCTGGGATATGTAAATGTCCCAGGCGTTTCAGTTTGTTAAGCGTAATAATGAATACGTAATAGTTTAGTTAGAAGTTAGGTTGATTTTTTCTAAATTTTCGTAAGTGATTTTTTTGCAAGTAAGTAATGTTTCTTTAATCGCATCATAATTGATATTTTTTAAAATGATAGAACGCTCATCTTGAGGATCTCTTACTTTATTGAAGTATTTCAATTCTTCGAGTGATTTTAATGCACCAGTTAATTCTGAAGAAGAAGGTTCAAACATGAGTCTGCGCAATTTACGGACGTAAACTTCCTCTTCATTGATTTCGTTAAGATAGAATAGTGTGATTAAATCCATGCGTTTTAAATATGTTTCATCAAAAATTCTATTAAAGATGTCTTTTTTTAGTAGTTCATAATGAATGATGTTTTCCATGTTATCCTCCTAATGTTTAATTTTTAAAGTTAATGTTTTTTTAAGTCCTTCATATCTTTAAATAAGTAAAATTGAAATGTCTAAAACTTGTTGAATTTTTCAAAGAGTAAATAGTTTACTCCTAAATAATACCAAAAAATTAACTACTTACGCAATATAATAAGTAAAAAATCATATGTAATTTATTAAAATGAAAAGTTTTAAAAATATTTGTATAATACAAATGAATTAATAATTATCTTGTGTGAAATTGAAAAGTTGGATTTTGAAAAGAAAAAAATCTCGAACAATTGTCCGAGATTTTAAAAATTGATTAATAAAGTTTATATATTAAAGATTATCGATTTTTTAATTAACCATTAAAGTTATTTGGATTTGGTCCAATACGCTTTCCTTTATTAAGTTCGTCCAATTTTCGTATATGAGTATCATTTAATGTGAAGTTAAATACATCAAAATTTTCTTCTATACGTGATGGTGTAATAGACTTAGGAATTGTGATAACGCCGTGTTCGATATTCCAACGTATGATAACTTGTGCCGGTGTTTTATTTATTTCTCTGGCAATTTGATTTACAACGTTATCTTTTAATATTTCTGAGTTCATTAGAGGAGACCAAGATTCCATTTTTATGCCATTTCTATCTAAATAATTTCTAAGTTCTAATTGAGTTAAATAGGGGTGAAATTCTACTTGGTTTAATACAGGTTTATATGTTGCTTTATTTGATAATATTTCTAAATGATCTATATTAAAATTACTTACACCGATATTATTAACTAATTTTTGTTGGTATAATTCTTCTAGTCCTATCCATGTGTCTAACATAAGATTTTCATCTATACCTGGCCAGTGCATTAAATATAAATCTAAATAATCTAGACCTAATAACTTTAATGACTTTTCATATGCTCGTTTAACATTTTCCTTACCGTAATCTTCTAGCCATAATTTAGAAGTTATAAATAAATCTTCTCTTGAGATATTTGCTGCTTTAATTCCCTCTGCAATACCTTCTCCAACTTTACTTTCATTTCCATAGATAAATGCAGCATCAATACTTCTATAACCGGAAATAATAGCGTGTTTAACTGCATCTTTTGCTGTGTCATCATTTTCCACTCTAAAAACACCTAATCCAACATTAGGCATAGTATTACCATTATGAAATGTTGTGTAATTCATGCTCAAAACTCCTTTTTAATATTGTATGGAATAGTATAATTGCAATTAAAATAGAATGTAAGTACGCACTATTTAGTTCCATAGGTACAAAAAAGTAATATTCAAACTTAATAGTTGACGGATTAAAATATCATTGTATGATAATAACGAGTATCAAAATTTATAAATTTAAAATAAAAATATATATGGAGATGAATTTCATGATAAGAACAATGATGAACGGGAAGATTCATCGTGCTAGAGTTACGGAAGCTAATTTAAATTACGTAGGTAGTATTACAATAGATGCAGACATATTAGATGCAGTAGATATTTTGCCTAATGAGAAAGTTGCGATTGTTAATAATAACAACGGTGCAAGACTTGAAACATATGTTATTGAAGGTGAAAGAGGAAGCGGTAAAATTTGTCTTAATGGTGCTGCAGCACGACTTGTTCAAGTAGATGATGTGATTATTATTATGAACTATGTTCAAGTAACAGATGAAGAAGCAAGATCTCATGCACCGAAAGTAGCGGTTATGAATGAAAAGAATGAAATTATTGAAATGATTCATGAAAAGGAAAGTCAAATCATTCTATAGAGGTGACCAGATATGAGTATTTTAGCAACGATTTTTGTCGTGATTGTCGCAGTTGAACATTTATACATTATGTATTTAGAAACAATCGCTACGACTTCTAAAAAAACGGCAGAGACATTTAATTTAAAGCAACAAGAGTTAAAGGATAAAAATATTCAAACACTACTTAAAAACCAAGGTATTTATAATGGTTTACTCGCATTATCTTTATTTTATGGTGCCTTTTTATCAAGTAGTCCTAAAGAGTTTGTAGCGGTTCTGTTAATATTCATTATATTAGCTGCTATATATGGTAGCCTTACAAGTTCAAAGTCTATTATTTTAAAACAAGGTGGACCAGCAATTCTTGCATTAATTCTACTATTAATATAGAACTAAGAAATCCCAAATGTGAACGTTTTGTTAACAGCTTTTCTACAATTTTTGAAAAGTGTAGACAAAGTATACACATTTGGGATTTTATCTCTTTTTAGGGAATATTACAGATGTTAGTATAAGCGTTATGTTGTATACACTGTATGCATAAACTATATAGTAGATTTAAGGGAGGAAATATTTTTGGCGAAATTTTTATACAAATTGGGTTCTTCTATTGCTAAACATAGGTGGTTAACAATATTTATATGGGTCATCTTATTAGCTGGAATCGTGACGCCATTAACGATTAATAAACCCACATTTGACAACGATATTACAATGAGTGGTATTAAATCAATCGATACGAATGAAAAGATTGAGAAAGAATTTAATCAAGATAGTGAAAAGGCAAATATAAGAGTTGTCTTTAAAAGCGAAGATAAAAAAGGCATAACGGATCAAAAGGTTATGCGAGATATTCAAAAAGCTTTAAAAGATGTAAAAGATAAAGATGATGATATTAAAGAAGTGACAGATCCTTATAAGAATAAACAAATTAATAAAGATCAAACAACTGCTTTTGCAGATATCAATTATAAAGTATCTCAAACTTCTATTAAATCGGATTCTGTTGATAAAGTTAAAGATGCTGTTAAATCTTTAGAAGATGATGACGATATTCAAACTGAATTAACAGGTAATGCTTTAACTGCGAATACTGAAATCGGTGGCGCTTCTGAAGCTATTGGTATCGTAATTGCTTTCGTTGTGTTACTTGTGACTTTCGGATCATTTATTGCTGCAGGCATGCCAATACTAAGTGCGGTTATCGGACTTGGTTCTAGTATTGGTACAATCGCTTTACTTACGTATTCATTTGATATTCCAAACGTTACGCTATCATTAGCAGTTATGATTGGACTAGCGTTAGGTATTGATTATGCTTTATTCATTTTATTTAGATATAGACAAATTATTAAGACTGAGAAAAATCATATTAAAGCAATTGGATTAGCATTAGGTACAGCCGGAAGTGCCGTTATCTTTGCAGGGGTTACGGTTGTCATAGCTGTCTGTGGTTTAGCATTAGTTGGTATTGATTTCTTAGCTACAATGGGATTTGCATCAGCACTAAGTGTTATCTTTGCTGTACTCAGTGCGATTACATTACTACCAGCATTAATTAGTGTCTTCCATAAACAAATTCATCCGAAAAAACGTAAAATACATTCAAATGAAAGTTTGGATACACCATGGTCAAAATTTGTAGTAGGTAAACCGTGGATTGCTTTAATCATTGGATTTGTCATTTTAATTGCAGCAGCACTACCGGTGACACATATGCGTTTAGGTATACCAGATAATGGTATGAAACCAAATGATTCTACAGAGAAGAAAGCATATGATATTATTTCTGGCGATTTTGGAGAAGGTTTTAATGGTCCGATCGTCATGCTTGTAGATACTTCTGATAAAAAAGATAATCCAAAAGCATTACAAAATGATTTACAAGATTTGATGAAAGATGTAGACGATATTAAAAATGTTGAAACTGTCACACCACCTCAATTGAACAAAGATCAAGACTATGCACTTGTGACAGTTCTTCCTGAAAAAGGTCCAAATGCAGAATCAACATATGATTTAGTTCATGATTTAAGAGATTATAATAAAGATGCTAAAGACAAATATGATTTAGATACAGAAATATCAGGTCAAAGTGTTATTAATATAGATATGTCTGAAAAACTTAACGATGCGATACCGTTATTTGCAGGTGTTATTATATTATTAGCCTTCATATTATTAATGGTTGTATTTAGATCAATTATTATTCCTTTAAAGGCAGTACTGGGATTTGTATTATCATTAGCAGCGACTTTAGGATTCACAACACTTATCATGCAAGATGGCTTTATGAGTAGCCTGTTTGGGGTAGATACAACAGGTCCACTATTAGCATTCTTACCAGTTATCACAATAGGTTTGTTATTTGGTTTAGCCATGGATTACGAAGTATTTCTCATGTCACGTGTACATGAAGAATATGTACGTACAATGAATAATACGAAGTCCATTAAAGTTGGTCTTAAAGAAAGTGGACCGGTTATTGTCGCAGCAGCACTCATTATGTTCAGTGTATTCATCAGCTTCGTATTCCAAGATGATGTGATGATTAAATCGATGGGTATAGCATTGGCGTTCGGTGTATTATTTGATGCATTTATCGTAAGAATGACAATTATTCCAGCATTGACAAAACTATTTGGTAGAGCATCATGGTATATACCAAATTGGCTAAATTCAATTTTACCTAAAATCGATATAGAAGGACATGCATTAAGTGAGAATAATCAAGTTGTTGAAGAAGCAGGTACAGACGATACAAATGCGACAACAATAGAAGTAAGTTCAAAAACAAAAGCGTTATACGATAAGATAGATGCTTCAAATAAAGATGAAGTATTATATGAAGCATTGCGTCATCATAGTCGTAAGCAAGACCATAATACTCAAGAAGATATTAAAACAAACACAGACGACCAAGAAATCATAGAAATATTGAATCAACAAACTAAAAATATCGAACAAGTAAACCAATTAGTAGAACGTTTGATAAATAAGAAATAATAGAATAAGGGAAAGCGCCGGAACTGCAGAAGTTCCGGCGTTTTTTGGTGGGAAGAAATTTTATAAAGGTGTGAGTTAAAGAAGTAATAAGCTCACAAGATTAGAAAAGATATGAGTTAAAGGTGGAATAAACATATTATTTACCTACCATCACCCCACATTATGTAACTTAATTTCACAAAATTTCACAAAAACTTTTTATCATTGAAATATTGTTTCAAAAATGAGATAATGTAAACGATTCCAATGGGGGTGTGTCGATATGTTAGGGTTTTCTGTATATTTAGGTGAGTCGTTTGATGAATTATATATTGAAACGATGTTAAATCATGGTTTCAAATATGTGTTTACTTCTCTTCAAATTCCTGAAGAGGATTCGGAATTGTATTTTGAAAAGTTAAAGGCATTAAAGCTACTTATTGGTGATAAAGCTGAGATTATAGCTGATGCGAGTCCTCATGCTTTTCAAAATCTTGGTCTTTCTTATAAGCAACCTGAAGTATTAAAAGATTTAGGTATTGATTATATAAGGTTAGATATTTCTCTAGCGATTCCAGATATTATTTCTTTATTAAGTGAAGTCAAAATTGTCTGTAATGCGAGCACGGATGCTATCAGTTTATTGGATGAACTTAAAGAACAAGGTATTGATATGTCTCGTATTATGGTTGCGCATAATTATTATCCTCGTCCTGAAACTGGACTGGATAAAGCTTACTTTATAAAGCAAAACACAAAATTAAAGACATCATTCCCGGATATTTCAATTATGGCTTTTGTAACAGGTACGGTATTTAGAGGTCCGGTATATGAAGGCTTACCTACATTAGAAGATCATAGATATTGCCACCCATTAATTGCTACTCATGAATTAGCGGCATTAGGAGTAGATGATATATGTATAGGGGATATAGGTATCGATACAACAACGATTAATCAATTCAACAACTTCTTTCATAAAGGAATCGTGTCACTTCATGTGCAATCTGAAACAAAGCATTTAGAAAGTTATATTGGGAGAATTTTTCATAATAGAAAAGACAAAGCAAGAGATGTGATTAGAGCGGAAGAAGGACGGCAAATGTTTCAATCTGAAATATTACCTGAAAACACGGTTGCAAGAACAAGGGGTGCGATCACTTTAGATAATAACAAGTATGGTCGCTATATGAATGAATTACAAATCGTCAATAAAGATTTAAAGCGTCATGAAGCTGTTAATGTTATTGGACATGTATACCAACAAGATATACCATGCATAGATTTAATTGATGCAGGTACAGCTTTTCAGTTTGTGAAGGGGGAAGAATAAATGGATATCAGTCGTTTAACGACAGAATCAAGAAATGAGCACTCGTCTAAGTTAGACACATTAACACCTGAGCAATTTGTTGATGTTATGAACAACGAAGATCAAAAAGTAGCTCAGTTTATTAAAGAAGAAAATCATGCAATTGCTCAATTAATTACACAAGTTATTAACGGATTAAACAATGGTGGAAGATTAATTTATATGGGCGCAGGTACAAGTGGTCGATTAGGTGTATTAGACGCAGCTGAATGTGTACCAACATTTGGTGTAACACCTGATGTTGTCGTAGGACTTATTGCGGGTGGTCCAAGTGCGATGACTGTAGCTGTTGAGGGTGCAGAAGATGATGAAAGTCTAGGAGAACAAGATTTAAGAGATTTAAATATTAATGAACATGATACGGTTATCGGGATAGCTGCGAGTGGTAGAACACCGTATGTAATAGGTGGTTTAAGGTACGCACAAAGTATAAATGTACCTACTGGCTGTGTGACATGCAATAAAGCATCCGAAGTTGGTAAACATGCAGATTATCCGGTCCAAGTAGATGTTGGTCCTGAAGTATTGACAGGTTCAACGAGATTGAAGGCTGGTACTGCTCAAAAATTAATTCTTAATATGATATCAACAGGGGCTATGGTTGGTATAGGAAAAGTATACGAGAATTTAATGATTGATGTTAAAGCAACTAATAAAAAATTAAAGCAAAGAGCCGTAAACATGATTCAAGAAGTATTACAAACAACGGATGAAGATAGTGTGAAATTATTCAAACAAAGTGATGAGCAAGTGAAAGTAGCAATTGTAATGGGGATGCATGGGATTTCTAAAGAGGAAGCATTAGAAAGACTTAAACAAGCTAAGGGGTTTGTGAGAAACACGTAAATTAAGGGGTGTGTAGACTATGTCAAAAGAAAGAGAGATTGCACAAAATATTCTTAAAGAAGTCGGCGGAAGAGATAATTTAGACAAAGTGATACATTGTATGACACGTGTCAGAATGAATATCGTCGATTACAGTAAAGTCGATGTCGAAGGTTTAAAGAATATCAAGGGCGTAATGGGTGTAGTAGAAGATGATATGCTTCAAGTTGTGATTGGACCTGGTACTGTTAATAAAGTAGCTAATGAAATGAGTTCAATTATAGGGGTTCCTTTAGGTGAAGATATAAAGCATAAAGCATCTAATAAAGAACAAGTTGAAAAAGAAGCGGATTTATTTAAGCAAAGTATTAATAAGAAGAATCAAACACCATTTAAAAAAGTATTAAGATCTATTGCTAATATATTTGTACCGTTAATTCCAGCTTTTGTTGGTGCAGGTTTAATTGGTGGTATTGCTGCAGTACTATCTAATATGTTAACAGCAGGTACAATAGATGGTGCGACATGGGAACAGTTCGTATTAGTATTTAATATCATTAAAGATGGTATTTTTGCATATCTCGTGATTTATGTAGGAATTAATGCTGCAAAAGAATTTGGTGCAACACCAGGTTTAGGTGGTGTTATTGGTGGTACAACCATGCTGACAGGTATGGATCCCGAAAGCCCACTTAAAAATATTTTTAATGGAGAACCATTAGCTGCCGGTCAAGGTGGTGTCATTGGTGTTATCATTGCGGTTTGGATTTTATCTTTAATTGAAAAAAGATTACACAAAGTCGTTCCGAGTGCGGTAGATATCATTGTCACACCAACGATTACACTATTTATTATGGGACTAGGAACAATTTTCTTAATCATGCCGATCGCAGGCTTTATTTCAAACGGATTATTAGGCGTAATAGATTGGGTTCTAAATATAGGTGGTGCATTTAGTGGATTTGTACTAGGTGCAACGTTCTTACCACTTGTCATGTTTGGCTTACACCAAGTATTAACACCAATTCATATCGAAATGATTAATCAATCTGGTGCAACTTACCTCTTACCAATTCTAGCTATGGCTGGTGCAGGTCAAGTAGGTGCAGCATTTGCATTATGGTTTAAATGTAGAAAAAATAAAAAGATTATCAACTTACTTAAAGGTGCATTACCAGTTGGTATTTTGGGCATTGGAGAACCGTTGATTTACGGTGTAACACTTCCTTTAGGTAGACCATTTATTACAGCATGTATAGGTGGCGGTGTGGGCGGTGCAGTTATCGGTGGTATTGGTCATATCGGTGCAACAGCAATCGGACCTAGTGGCGTTTCACTTATTCCACTTATTTCTGATAATATGTATTTAGGATATATCGCAGGATTGCTTGCAGCATATCTTGGAGGATTCATTGCCACATATTTATTTGGAACAAATAAAGAAATGACGGCACCACAAGAATTAGAAGAGGATTAAATCATATGGAACATCAACATTTACTCATATTTATAAAAGAACAAATGCCACGTTTAACGAAACATGAAAAACGTATTGCAGAATATTTTATTGAACATCCTGAAAAAACAATTAACTTGAGCGCTAAAGAACTTGGCAAATTAACGAATACGAGTGCAGCTTCTGTTATTAGATGTACACATAAACTTGAATTTAAAGGGTTCACAGACTTGAAGTTAGCAATTTCTAGATATTTACCGCAACATGAACAAAGTATTTATCAAGAAATTAAACAAGATGAAACAGTCGACTCAATTAGTAAGAAGCTTATTACAAGAGCTTCTCATACACTTGAAATGACCGAAAAGAATATTTCGAGTAAACATATTGAGCAGGTTGTCGATCAATTATACGATACAGATACGATTATCGTATTTGGTGTCGGTGCTTCAAGTTTGGTTGCTCAAGATTTGTATCAGAAGTTCACAAGAATAGGTAAGCAAGTGATTCATTCTTTAGATACACACTTTTTAGCGACAGCCATTGCTTCACATAGTGATAGTTGTGTGCTGATTGGTATATCTAATTCAGGAGAGAATCATGAGACGTTATCTTTAGCAAAAGTAGCTCGCAAATATGGTGTAAAAATAGTTGGTTTATCACAGTCAGATCAATCTAGCTTAGCAAAAGCTTCTGATATATATTTAATTCATGACGCAAGTTCTGAAAAAAGTTTGAGGTTAGCAGCGACAAGTTCTCTTATATCTCAACTTATGACTATAGATATTCTTTTCTATAGTTACTTATCAAGAAATTACGATGAACATGTCGTAACAATGAGTAAAACAAGAGATGCAGTAGAATTGTATCTAGAATAGGATTATCAAAGGGAGCGAGACAGAAATCTAATTTGAAAAAAAGATTTCGTAGTCTCGCCCCGGCAAGGATGACTAGAGTTGAAAAAAGCTTGATACAAGTGCATTTTCAACTCAGTCATCTACTGCCAAGATACTAAAAGAGACTGAGACATTCCATTATGTCCCAGTCTCTTTGAATTAAGTATTATATTGAAAAAACAATAAAAAAATAGTACAATTTAACTAATAATCTTATTGCCAAAAAATGTAATGTAATGATATTAATAATGTAAAAAGTTTATATATCCTAAAGAAAAAGAAATGGCATAAGACAAATTATATAAATATTCTTCAACTCTATGAAACAATAGTAGCAGTCATCTAAGCGCTTATCATCACATTTCATATAATAAGAATTAAAGAAAGTTAGCGTGAAATCATGAAACAAGTGGAAATTATAAGAATATTAGATGATACGTCATTTATTATTAATGCAGGAACAGATAAAGGTATTAAACCTGGTTATTATATTGATGTATTGAAAAGAGATAAGTCATATAATTATATTGCAAAAGTAGAAGAAGTATATCCTGAGTTATCTTTATGTACAAGGTATGGAGAACAAAGGTTATTTTATGGGGATGTTGTCAGAATTAGATATCCAGATGAGTTTAATATAAAAACAAAAGTTATTAAATCTAAAACAAATAGACGCAAAAAGAGAGGATGAGATCGCCGAATCTCATCCTCTTTCCCGTTTAATATGTCATAAAAATTAAAAAACAAGTAACGTTGTAGATTTACAATAATACTCTATCATATAATGTATAGATTTTCCAGAAATAAGTATGGAATCTTTGTATAATTTAAATATTCATTACAGGATCATTTAAATTGTGCACACAATTATGTTCAATATGGAAATGTGGTATAAATAAATGTATAATAAAGAAAAAAATAGAATGGACTGAGAACACGTGGCAAACCAATATGAGCGTTCTACAAAGAAAAAGAAGTCAACAGCATTCAAAATAGTAACGACAATCATTATTATTTTATTACTCGTATTTTTATTAGTGATCGCATTTTTTGTATATAAATTCTTTGCATTAGGTAATTCAATACATAATCCATTAGACAGAGATAAATCAGAATTAAGAAAGAAAGCAGTAGATACGAATGGCGATCCGATATCTATCGCATTATTCGGTATTGATTCAGATTCAACAAGAGCAGCAGAAGGTGGCGGAGAAAGATCAGATTCAATCTTACTATTATCCATCAACCCTGATAAGAAAAAGACTGTAATGGTAAGTGTACCTAGAGATACAAGAGCTCAAATCGTAGGCAGAGATTCTGTCGAGAAAATTAACCATGCATATGCATATGGTGGACCAAAAATGGCAATTAATTCTTTAGAGAAATTAATGAATGTACCGATTGACCACTATGCGACAATTAATATGGATGGTGTTAAAGAATTAGTAGACCAAGCAGGTGGCGTAACCGTTAAAAGTAATGCAACATTTACAGTTAAAGGCAATTCATATGTTAAAGACCAAAAGTATAAACTTGATGGAGACGAAGCTTTAGCATTTATTAGAAGTAGAAAAGAAGATGGCGCTGGTGGAGACTTTGGTAGACAAGAAAGACAACAACTTGTTATCCAAGCATTAGCAAAAGAATTAGTAAGTATCGGTTCATTACCGAAAATCAACCAAATCTTTGATACATTAGGCGATAATGTTCAAACTGATTTAAAAATTTCACAAATTAATAGCTTAAGATCTAAATATAGTGACGCATTAGATAATGTTGATAGAAATCAATTAGAAGGTCAAGATGCCATTCTAGATGATGGATTGTATTATTTTGTACCTAGCGATTCAAGCAAGAAAGAAGTCGTAGATAATTATCGTACTAACTTAGAATTAGATTAAATATAAAAAATCTTGGACATCCATTCGATGCCCAAGATTTTTTTGAATATTTATTTCGTTTGTTTTAATATGTGTTTCTCTATCCTCTATTTTGTACGATTAATAGTTGTACAGCGTTCGTCTTTAAGAAATAAGTTTCGTCAATTTTATTTGTATTATAATCTGCCATTTCTATATCTGGTGAACAATATCTATCTAATAATACTGTATTTAAGAAGTCCAAATTACCATGAGTATGATCTAACTTTCTAATAGCTTTAAAGATATTTCCATTGTCTTGATCGAAAGTAATTTTAGTGACTCTGAAATTATCGAATGGAATGTCTCGATAAGATAGTATAATCCCGATATTATTTTGATAGTTGATATCATGTGGGTGGTACAGCTCATAGTTAAATAATAAATAGAATATTTTATTATGAATTTCAAATTTAATATAGTTTGGACCTTCATAAAATTCATGACCGTTAAAATGACTCAGTATAGATAATAAATAATTCGTTGGACTTTTACAGTGATATTTTAAATATAAGGATAAAGGCTGTTCAATGGATGAATATTTAGTAGAGGCTTCTTCCATTAACCAAAATCCTATACCAGATATGTAATTCGTAATACTCATTAAATGCTTTAACATAATGGACGCATTAAAATAAAAGCTTTTACTAGTATACGTATCACCGTTTAATATATTCCATTCCATTGGGATAACATGTTTATTTTTTGATTTTAAATAAGCCATATTTTGAATGAGTTGTTTCGTATGTTGTTTTGTAATGTCTGCGATATCATAATTGTTGATTTCATCTAAGTTATACAAGTCGTTAAAGTTATAACTTAATGCAAAGGCATCAATGTCTTCATATTGCGAGAAATCGATCTCTAATTCTTCATATATATGCATAAATGGATTTGGCGCATTTAATCCAATATGTATATCAGGTAATTTCATCTTTGTTTCTCTAATTTGCTTTTTAATATGATGAATATCATTATAATCTACATCGAAGAAGATTTCTCCGTTCTTATTATAGAAATAGTTATAAATGGCATCTATTAATTCATGCCAGTTGTTTTTAAAGCTGTCGTCGTCATAATCAATATCATATATTTTTATGGCAGGTATAATTCTCGTATCTGAAAACATACTTAAACAAAATGCTAAATTTTGTTTATAATGATTTTGATGTTCTTCACTAAAGAAAGTCTTCATAGAACAGTGAATGACAATAATAGGCGTATCCGTCATTTTCTCTACATTTTCTAAAATTTCTCCAAGAAAAGGTGTATAAAAATCATAAACATCACCGATATGTAAATATGTCTTATGATTTGCTGAGAGTGTCTTAAACGGTACATCACTAAATGCCATTCTTTTATATTCATGAACAAACGATTTATTATGCATCAATTTTTGTAATTTCGAAATCAATGAAGCTTTTTCCTCTTTAGAAATTACTTCATTTTCTTTATCTTTTTTATGACGTCTATATTGAAGACGGTATTGATTAGGCGTTACATGAAACTGTTCTTTAAATTGTCTATTAAAGTTATGATAACTAGAAAAACCATGACTGTTTGCGATTTGTTCTGTTTTAAACTGCGTGAACAGTAATGCGTACGTCGCTTGAAAAAGTCTTGTTTCTTTTAAATATTGTATGAATGTAGTACCCATTTGTTTAGAAAATTCTCTTGATAGATGTTCAGGAGAAATGTAAAAATGACTCGCAACACTATTAAGTGATAATCTTTCGTGATAATTTTGATCAATATATTGTTTTACTTTATAAATAAGGCTGCTGAGTTCTATTTCAATATGACCATAATTTTTAGTATTCACTTGAAAACGTTCAAACATAATTTTATAAATCTCAACAACATAATTACTGCATCTAATTTTAACGTTTGTTAAGTTTGCAAGAATTGCTCTAATAAATAAGTCTTTAATCTCATGTTTATATCTATCTAATTCATTAGTCTTCGTCGTGCGTGGAATCCTAAAGACAAATGCTTCTTCACCACTTAAATTTTCCATCATGGCATAACTGATATGAAGTATAGCGACCAATCCATTATTAATAATCGGTAAATAATTATCGTTATCTTGAAGATAAAATAGGTCACCGACATTAAATTCATAAGTCGTATGATTTAATGTAACTTCTGTGTGACCTTCTAAAACAAAACATAAAGCACCATATCCGAGTAATTTTGGGTTAATGATACTTTCTTTATGTAGTGAAATCTTATAGTTGTACAAATAATCACCTCTCAATAAAGACAAATTATGGAATAAAACATCAAAATCTGTCAATATATTTCTTTATTTAACAATATGATATCAAAAATCGTATGTAAATGTTACCTAATTTAATAAAATGGAGAAGATACTTCATAATAAATCAAATATGTTAATCGATTTAATCAAAATATGAATTTAAAACGCGTTAAAATAATAATTAATGAAATTTGTGTATTGTGAACTATTAAAAATCGGGAAAAATTAAATTGGGAGGGCTTTACTTGATAGAAACATTCAACAAAACCATTCAACAAATGATCGACTATGAGAATAAAGTGACAACTTTAAAAAATGAAAAGAAATTATCACTCGTGGATTTCATTATTTTAGAAGAAATATACACTGCAAAAGAAATTACAATCAAAGAAATTCTAAGTGGAAAGCTTTTAGAATTAAAAACAAGACCTTCTAATATCGGTACAAACTTAGCAAAATTATATAGAAAAGGTTTAATCGATAAATATAGAAGTAATCTAGATGAAAGAAAAGTTTACTACTTTATGGATGCAGAACATAAAGAAAAATACGAAACACTTGTTAAAGATATATAAGAAAAAGGCAAGGACAAAATTTATGTCCTTGCCTTTTCTAATTCTCTAGAATACTTATTTAATCAATTGACGAGTGCTGCGCTCGATATATTGTGCGGAATGAATTGATACAAGCTCACCTTTTTTTAAGTTAAATAAGTTAAGCTTCATAATTTTATTCATCGCATCTTCTACGATATCGCTTGATAAGTCTGCTTTTGGATTTTGAATTTGTAATGTAAATGTCTTCTCTAAAGATGTTTTGAATGTTAATTCTAATACTCTTTTCATATTTTTACCTCCTAAATCTTTTTTAGATAGCATTAATTCTCTATCTGTATTGTTTTGACGATATATGCATCTTTAAATTTCTCGTCACTTAATGTTTCGATAATGCCTTTAAAAGTTTTAACTTGTTCGGGTGTAACATTTAAATTAATTGCATTAAATTTACGTTGCACAGTTTTTACTTTAGAAGCTTCATCTAAATACTGATGTAATAAAATGATGTTGATATCTTTAACTGTTTCCATGATTAAAACCTCCTTTCACTTTATATATCGAAGCAAGTATGTAAAAACGACAAAAAAATGTATAAATTACTTTCATGTTACTCAAATATATATTATTATTAATATGTACCTTAATTAGGAAGGATGGACCAAATTTATGCAACAAGTATCTCCAATTAAGAATAAAGATGACATTAGAGCAATGTATGAAGTATTGAAATCACATAGTGAACGAGACTATTTATTGTTTAGCTTAGCTATTCATACGGGTATGAAAGTAAACCAGCTACTTAATTTAACGGTCCAAGATTTATTTGATGAGGACAATGATATAAAGCAAGATTGGATAAATGACGAACAGGATTTAATTAAAGTTGTTATACCGTTACATTTGAGGTCAAGTTTATCCACTTTTATATATGAAGAAGGATTAAAAAGAGATGACTTTGTGTTTATGTCCATCAAAACAAAAAAACAATTATCAAGGCAACAAGCTTATCGAATTATACATGTTGCAGCTGAAGAAGTAGGGTTGAAGAATATCGGGTTGTACTCGTTAAGAAAGACTTTTGCATATCATGCCTTCAAATCAGGGGTATCTGTTTCGATTATTCAAAAATACCTCGGACATCAATCTTTAATAGAAACTTTAAAATTCATTGATGTCACGACAATAAAAAAAGAAACGACAATTGAACTTAATATATAGAGAGAAAGGGGTCAATGTATGGCTTTAATATGGCTGTTTTTAATGATTATCGTTGTGATGTCGATCGTGCTCATGACGATGAATACAAAGTTTAGCCGATTTGCTGGATGGCTAAGTTTAATTGCGCCAGTTCTAAGTTCCATATATTTCTTAAGTCAGATTAAGACGATATATGCTGGCCAAAGTATTACTTATTTCCAAGAGTGGATTCCACTTGTAGATGTTAATTTAGATTTACGTTTAGATGGTCTATCTTTAATTTTTGCACTACTTATTTCATTAATTGGTGCAGGTGTCTTCTTATATGCCATTTATTATCTTTCCCATGAAAAAGAGAATCTTCCAAGATTTTATACGTATTTGTTAATGTTTATGTTAGCAATGTTAGGTGTCGTACTTTCAAATAATACGATATTGTTATATACATTTTGGGAGTTAACAAGTATTTCTTCATTCTTGCTCATTTCATATTGGTATCAACGTAGAAAGAGTCAAGACGGTGCTTTGAAATCATTTTTAATTACAGTGTTTGGCGGTATGGCAATGTTAGTAGGTTTGATTTTGCTATACAGCATTACGGGTACGAATACAATTACTGAACAAGTCGGTATGATTGATAAAATTTATGAATCACCATGGTTTGTACTTGCAGTCATTTTAATCTTACTCGGAGCATTCACGAAATCTGCACAATTTCCATTTCACATTTGGTTACCAGATGCAATGGAAGCACCTACACCAGTCAGTGCCTATTTGCACTCAGCAACAATGGTTAAAGCAGGATTATATTTATTATTAAGATTTACACCAATTATCGGTCAAAGTACATGGGTCGTTTATACAGTAGTCACAATCGGTTTAGTGACGTTATTAGTCGGTTCATTCTTTGCAGTTAACAAGAAAGATTTAAAAGCCATGCTTGCCTATTCAACAATCAGTCAGCTCGGTATGATTATGACGATGATCGGTTTAGGGTTATTAGCATTAAATAGTAATTTTAAAGCAGATAATGAAATCTTTTTAGCGAGTTTATTTGCAGCATTATTCCATTTAATAAATCATGCGATTTTCAAAAGTGTTCTATTTATGGGTGTCGGTATTATCGACCATGAAACAGGAACAAGAGATGTTAAAAAGCTTGGCGGATTAAAAACAATCATGCCAATAACTGCAATCGTTATGACAATCAGTGCACTATCTATGGCAGGTATACCGTTATTTAATGGTTTCTTAAGTAAAGAGAAGTTCTTTACGAGTTTAGTAGAAACAGGTCACACAGATATCTTTAATCAAACGATGTCTACCGTGATGATATTAGCTGGCTTTGTCGGCAGTATATTTACATTTGTATATTGTATTAAACTCATTAAAGAACCATTTTTCGGTAAGCTTAAAAAAGAGCAATTACCGAAAGTACCGCGTCATGATGGCGGCGGGTTATTAATCTCACCAATGATTATCGTATTGTTTGTTCCAATCATTTTCTTTGTACCGAATGTACTAGGAGAATATCTAATTGGACCAGCATTAAGAGATATTTTCCACGATAACGAGATTATGTCTCATTTACCACATATTAAAGCATGGCACGGATTTACAGTAGAATTATTCTTAACACTTGGCATATACATTATTGGGACACTTCTTATACTCGTGCCAAAATGGGATGTTATTTATAGTAAGATTTCTAAAAACTTAGAAATCAATACGCTATATACGAAAGGTATGGATGCATTAGATCGTATCAGTACATTTTCAATTCAAGGTATTATGAATAATAAACTGAACCAATATTTACACATTATCTATGTAATCTTCTTTGTCATTATGGGATATGGTATTTATCAAGTAGGTATTTATGATATTGCTTATTACCATATTACTGAAGCGACAACATTTGAAATCATTATATTAATTAATATTGTGATTACTGCAACAGCATTAATGTTTATTCGAGAAAGAATGACAATGACGATTTTAAATGGTGTCATCGGATATTCAATCGCGGTCGTATTCATATTTATGAAAGCACCTGATTTAGCTTTAACTCAACTTGTTATAGAAACGATTACGACAGTATTATTCTTATTAGTCTTCTATCATTTACCAAATGTTCAGAAGGATACACCAAATGTTATCAGTGAAATTGTGAAATTAACAATTGCTTTATTAATGGCAGTCTTTGTTGTTGTCTTTGTTATTATGATGCAACAAGATAGTCTGTTCGACAAAATTTCATTCTACTATGATAATGCATACGAATTAGCAGGTGTTAAAAATATCGTCAATGGTATTCTAGGAGACTTTAGAGCATTAGATACAATGCTTGAAGGAATCGTTATATTAATTGCAGGATTAGGTATATTTACATTAGTTAAATTTAAGATAAGAAAGGATGAGCCAAATGAAAGAAAATGATGTTGTATTAGAAACGATATCCAAAATTGCTATATTCATAATATTGACGTTTGGATTTTATATTTTTCTTGCTGGTCACGATAACCCAGGTGGTGGGTTTATAGGTGGACTCGTCTTTAGCTCAGCCTTTATCTTAATGTTTTTAGCTTTTGATGTGGAAACAGTCGTTCAATCTATGCCATTAGACTTTAGAGCAGTTACGATTATTGGATGTCTCATTTCAATTGGTACAGGTATTATTCCTATGTTCTTTGGGCATCCGATGCTTACACATGAAGATGGCTATATGACTTGGCCGTTGTTAGGTGAGATTCATTTATCAAGCGTTACACTATTCGAGCTCGGCATACTACTTACTGTAGTAGGCGCTGTTGTAACAATCATGCTTGCGATAAGTGGTGATAACAGTTGAATTTAATACTTGTCATTATAATAGGCGTACTCACGTTTGTAGGAACATATATGATTTTGTCTAAGAACTTAATTCGAATTGTTATTGGTACAGCAATTTATACACACGTAGCAAACTTAATGATTTTATCAATGAGCGAGTTTGGTGGAAATAATGTTCCACTTATTAATGGAGAAGGAAAAGATTATGTCGATCCTTTACCACAAGCATTAATCTTAACAGCTATCGTTATTGGTTTTGCTGTTACAGCATTTTTACTCGTGCTTATATATAGAACATTTAAGTTGACGAAAGTAAATAGAATAGAAGCGTTACGCGGTGAGGATGAAGATGTAGATGAATAATTTAATATTAGTACCATTACTCGTACCTTTAATTACTGGATTAATATTGTTCTTCTTTAAAGAACGTTTAGCTTTAACAAGACGTATCGCGATAACGAGTTTAGCAATCACAACAATCATCACAGCATGGCTTCTGGTAGAAGTCAGTTTAAATAAAGTACTCGTTATTAACTTTGGTGATTGGCAACCTCCATTTGGTATACAATTTGTCGGAGATGAATTGGCACTTCTATTTACGACTGTTTCTTGTTTTGTTGTAACAGTTATTATATATTTTGGTTTTGGTAAGCGAGAAAGAGTAGCAAATAGATATTTCTTACCATCTTTTATACTATTTTTATTAACAGGTGTAAATGGAAGCTTCTTAACGGCAGATATCTTTAATTTATACGTTATGTTTGAAATTATGTTATTAGCATCATTTGTATTATTAACACTTGGACAATCTATTGAACAATTAAGAGCGAGTGTTATCTATGTTGTTATTAACGTTGTCAGTTCTTGGTTCTTCTTAATGGGTGTAGCATATTTATATGGAACGTTAGGTACTTTGAACTTTGGACATATCGCAATGCGTATTACTGAAAGTAATCAACCAACGACCGTTACTTTAGTAGCAGTTATTATGATTTTTGTCTTTGGTGGTAAAGCGGCCTTAGTCATGTTTATGTGGTTGCCGAAAGCATATGCAGCTTTAAACACTGAGTTAGCAGCATTGTTTGCCAGCCTTATGACTAAAGTCGGGGTTTATGCATTGATAAGAGTTATGGTGTTGATGTTCGATGAAAAGCCAGAAGTTACACACTTCCTTTTATATATCATGGCTATCATCACAATGATCATCGGCAGTATTGGTGTATTAGGATTTAAAGATATTAAAAAGATTGCAGCGTACCAAGTTATTTTATCAATAGGATTTGCTGTTCTCGGTTTAAGTGCGAATAATAGTGATGGCATCACGGGGGCAATCTTCTATGTCAGTCACGATATGATTATCAAAACATTACTATTCTTAATCATTGGTACTTTCGTATTATTATCTGGCACGAGATATTATGATCAATTTGGTGGATTAATTAAATATTATCCGAGTCTAGGGATTATATTCTTTATCACGATTTTATCAATCGGTGGTGTACCACCATTTAGTGGATTTCCCGGGAAATTATTAATTATTAAAGGTGCTTTAGATAATGGTTATACAATTGGTGTCATCGTGATGGTAATTACAAGTGTCATCGCAATGTACAGTTTACTAAGAATTTTCTTAGTGATGTACTTCGGTAGAAACGATATTCCTAAAGTTGACAAAGTTCCACTTTCTAAACATAAATTATACGCGATGATCATATTAACAGTAGCTACCATATTATTAGGTATTGCATCACAATATGTATTAAACATTTCAGAATTAGCGGCACAATTTAACATACATGAACAGTCATATATTAAAGAAATTATTCCAAACGTAGAAGTGGAGGCGAAGTAATAATGGCACAGTTGTTATTAAATATTTTAATCGCCTTCTTATGGACGCTGTTCCAAGATGAAGATAAATTTCATTTATCAACCTTTGTAGGTGGATATCTCATTGGTATCTTTATTGTTTATTTAATGCATAGATTCTTTGGACATGTCTTCTACTTGAAAAAGGTTTGGGTAATCTTCAAGTTTATATGTGTTTATAACTATCAACTTGTGACTTCAAGTATGACAACAATCAATTATATTTTATTTAAAACGAACAAAGTTAATCCAGGTCTTGTAACTTATGAAACAACGTTAAAACAAGATTGGGCGATTACATTGTTAACATTGCTTATTATGCTTACACCAGGTTCCGTCGTGCTTAGACTTTCACCTGATGGTAGAAGATTCTTTATACATGCAATTGATATTTCAGATAAAGAAAAAGAAATTTTAACGAAGCAAATTAAGAAATACGAAAAACTAATCTGGGAGGTGCTTAAATAATGTCATTTATCATTTTAGCAATTATCAAAACAGCGCTTTTTATATATGGTATTTCCATTGTTGTCGTACTTCTCAGAACGATCATAGGTCCTACTACCGCAGATAGAGTCATTGCTTTTGATGCTATCGGTGCGATTCTAGTTTCCGTAGTAGGGGTATTAAGCATTATTTATGATACATTCAGTTATTTAGAAGCGAGTTTAATTATCGCAATACTTTCTTTCTTGAGTACAGTAGGTATTTCACGTTTCATAGAAGGGGGTCGTGTCTTTGAATCTAAGCGAGATCGTTAGTTTAATTGCCGCTTTATCAATATTGTTAGGTTCAATAGCAGCGCTCATTAGTGCGATAGGAATTGTACGCTTTAGAGATACATTTCTTCGAAGTCATGCCGCTACTAAAAGCTCTACATTATCTGTGTTGCTTACTTTGACAGGTGTGTTTATATATTTCTTAGTGACACAAGAATACTTTAGTGTCCGTACATTATTAACAATACTGTTCTTATATTTAACATCTCCAGTAGCAGGACATATGATTATTAGAGCAGCTTATAATTCAGGATCATATATGTATATGAAAGAATTTACTAAAAAAGGTACTTCACTAAACTTCAGGTATGATCGTAAAGAAACAAAAAAAGACAGAAGAAGAAGAGCCGAAAAAAGACAAATGATGAACGAAGCATTTTCTAAAAATGATAAAGAAACATTTAGTAAATATAAACAAGTCATGAAAAAAGATGAGCCAACATTAAAATAATAGAAATTGTTTGAGAAGTGTATGTTATGGGTGTCGTTAGGGACAGAATTCTGAGAAATGTCTCTAAGGATACGACTTCTAACTACCACAATTCAGAATAATGGAAGTTACAGCATTCTAATTACCAGAATTCGGAATAATGGAAGTTAAATACACAAAAAAGAGGTCGAGATGATTAAATCTCGGCCTCTTTTTTCATCATTTCATACTATTATGAATAGCTTCTGCATTGTGTTCCATCATGTTGTAATATGAGTTGCCTTTAGAGTCTTTTTTACCGATTGAATCTGTAAATACTTCATCTTTAATGTTGAGGTTTGTTTCTTCTGCTAATGTTTGCATACTTTTCTTATCAACACTTGTTTCGACGACTAATGATTTTAGATCATGGTCTTTCACAAATTTAATGGCTTGTTTCATTTGATCTGGTGTACCTTGTTTTTCTGTATTAATCTCCCATATATATCCTGGTGTAATATGATAGCTTTTCGCAAAGTATTTAAATGCACCTTCACTTGTTATAAAAGCACGTTTATCTTCGGGAATATCACTGAATGCTGTCATCATTTTATGATGTAGTTTATCTAACTTGTTTGTGTAGTTCTCAGCATTGTCTTTAAATTGTTTACTGTGATCTTTATCGATATCACTTAAGTGTTTTTCAATTGTATTGACGTATTTTATACCATTTTCAATACTTAACCAAGCGTGTGGGTCGATTTTATTTTTATCGCCTTCTCCACCTTTTAAATAAATAGGTGTAACGTCTTCAGTTGCTTGAATAACATTTTTGTCTGAGACTTTTTTACCTGCTTGTTCTAATGCTTTTTCAAACCAACCATTCCCACTTTCAAGGTTAAAACCATTATATATAATAACATCTGCATCTGTTAATGCTTTGACGTCTTTAGGTTTAATTTCATATTCGTGAGGGTCTTGTCCGATAGGGACGATGCTTGTAACTTTCGCATCAGACTTTGTTACTTCTTTAGTCATGTCGGCTAATATTGAATTTGTTGTTACTATTTTTAAATGTTTGTCTTCATTAGATGATGTTGCATTACAAGCACATAGTAAAACAATGATAGCGAGTAATGGCATAAATAATTTCTTCATGTTTAACCTCCTAAGCAAATTTTAATTTCATTTTATGTATAGTGAATGTAATCATGTACACTAAGCAGCAGACTAATACGATACACGCGCCACTTGGTAAGTTATAAAGGTAACTAATATACATGCCACAGGCCGCACAAATTGCACTGATAACACTTGCTACAATCATCATTGATTTTAATGATTTTGTAATTAAAAATGCAGCTGAACTCGGTGTAATGAGTAGTGCAACCACAAGTATAATGCCCACTGTTTGTAAACTAGCAACTGTAACGAGTGCTAATAGCATCATGACAAAATAATGAATGACTTTTACATTTAAACCGCTCATTCTAGCTGCAATAGGGTCAAACGTTGATAAATGCAAGGGTTTGTAAAATAATATGACACAAGCGATAACAATTATACTGACTATGCTCGTTGTATAAAATGCACTTGAAGTTACTGCTAATATGTTCCCAAATAAAATATGATATAAATCAGTAGAGGAGTTAATTTGACTTATGATAATAATTCCAAGGGAAAAGAATGCAGTAAAGATAATACCGATAGCTGCGTCATTTTTAGTTTTTGAGTGTTGGGCAATGTAACCAATCAGAAAGCTCGTTAACATACCGGTAACAAGCGCACCTATAAACATTGGGATGTTTAATACATAACTTATTGCAACACCAGGCAGTACAGCGTGGCTCATAGCATCACCCATTAAAGACAAACCTCTTAATATAATGAGGCTACCTACAATGCCACAAACAATACCAACTACAATAGCAGTAATCAGCGCTCGACTTAAGAAATTATATTGTATTAGGGATGAGATAAATTCATTAATCATGGTGTAACGCCTTCCTTTAGAAATACTTCTTTAATATTGTGTTCTGTTAAAGCTTCAGATGCTGTGCCAAAAAATTTAATAGTTCGATTGAGGAGGATGATTCTATCGAAATATAATTTGGCTTTTTGAATATCATGATGAACAATAATGATGAGTTTTCCTTCTGATTTTAATCTTCTAAGCATGTTTATCATGATTTCTTCACTTTTAAAATCAATACCGACAAATGGTTCATCGAGACATAATAAATCACTGTCTTTCATTAAAGACTTTGCTAAAAGAACACGTTGTAATTGACCACCACTTAATTGATTTAATGTCTTATCCTTTAATTCAGTTAGTTGTAACTCTGACATTAATTGATCCCTTTTTTGATAAGCTTCTTTCTTTAAAGGTCTAAACCAACCTGATGTAGCATAATAGCCTGTTAACAAACTATCTTGAACAGTGATAGGGAAATCTAAATCTAATAGATTTCTTTGAGGAATATACGTTAATTGTTTCAACTGTTGGTTTATCGGCTTATCATGCCAATAAACTTCTCCTGATGCCTTAAATTCACCCAAAATCGATTTAATAAATGAAGATTTTCCTGCGCCGTTTGGTCCCATAATTCCAATTAATTCACCTGTAGATTCAATGGTTAAATTAATATCATGCAAAATGTGCTGTTGTCCTAAATATAAATTCAAATTTTTTACCTGCAACATGTTATCACCTTTTCTAAAAATAAGTTTAGGCTTACCTAAACTATAATTCGATTATATAAGAAAATTATCTAAAGTCAAGAGATAGCCTGTAAAAATAAATCGTGGTACAATAAATATATGATAATAAAAGTGAGGTCAGAGTAGATGTTGACTGAAGAACAAGAAGACTACTTAAAAGCGATTTTTGGATTAAATGGCACAACAGATTACGTATCCAATAAGAATTTAGCGCAAGATTTAAATATTAAACCTTCATCAGTTAGTGAAATGATGTTACGTTTGAAAAAGGATGACTACGTAGATATTCGTCCGTATAAAGGTGTGAAATTAACTCAAAAGGGTTTAGATCATACAACAAATATTATTAAAAGACATAGACTAATAGAGCGATTCTTAATAGAAGAACTTGAATATACTTGGGATGAGGTTCACGAAGAAGCAGAAATACTGGAACATCGTGTATCTGACCGTTTTATAGATAAGATAGATAAGTTAATGGGTTACCCAACAACTTGTCCGCATGGTGGTATTATTCCAAGAGAGAATCAAATAGAAGAAATTTATAACACATCATTAAATGAGTTTGAAATTGGAGATGACGTTGAAATTAAACGTGTAATGGATTACGTGAATCTCCTAGATTATTTAAGTAATCAAGAATTGCATATTGGCGATGTAGTTACAATTAGCAATAAAGATAGCTTAAACCAACTCATAGAACTTAAACTAAAAGATAAAACAATTATGATTAGTGAAACAAATGCATCATATTTGTTTGGTATAAAAACAGCTTAATAAATAAAAACCAGCAGAAATTCAATAGAATGAATTTCTGCTGGTTTTATTGATAATGGATACAATATAACGCACGAAGATTATGAGATATCGTGCGCTAAGGTGCAAAATCAGGGTGTAACGCACGAAGACTACGAGATATCGTGCGCTAAGGTACATAATCAGGGTGTAACGCACGAAGACTATGAGATATCGTGCGCTAAGGTACAAAATCAGGGTGTAACGCACGAAGACTACGAGATATCGTGCAGTTAAGTATAAAATATAATTACACTACGTGAAGACTCCATATTAAAGGTACCAATATCTATGGCCATAAAATATTAAAAGTATACATAACCGCATATACATTAATTGCTATCCATATGACACTAAAGAAAATAGTTGGAATTTTAGTGAGCTGTTTTAACTGACTACCATCCCATTCTTGTCTTGAGCGAGAGAATGTTAATAGGAATATTGTAATACTTGATTGTGCGACTTCACCTAATAATGTTCCTAAACTAATGTGATAAATATACGTAATGATTTGTCCAAAGTCATGTATATTCGGTGCAGACAGTACTTCATATAAAGCTACTGCAATAATGACGAGAATGATACTTGGGATAAATTTCTTAGATGTTAATATGACATAGAATAAAAACATAATCAGAAGAATGATTAAGAAAATTGGTCCGAATGTGTGATGTTTAAGCCATACACCTAAAATCAACATAATTGGCGGCATGATATAACCGAATAAAGTCGTTATAAATTGATTTAATCGTGATTTAGAACCAGTAACGGCGTAACCTTGTCTACCGGTTTCCATACGCTCTTTACGACGCCAAACAACTACGAGGTCTTTAGGCTTACCACCTGATAGTTTATTTGCTATAACATGACCCATCTCATGGATGAGTATTGGAAAATATCCTAGAATAATATCGATTAAACTTAAAATGGGTTGTTGTCTTCTATGATGAACAAATACATATATAAGCGCGATGATCGTTATCATTGTTAAGGATAAATTAATTGGTTCTGATAGAAAATTCGGTAAAAATTGAATCAAAAAAACGTCACCTCGTATTGAATAGTTTAAGACTATTCTACACTAAAGTGACGTTTTTGTTGTCGGACTTAAGACTTAATATCCGTTATTATTTTTTCTTACGCTTGATTAACCAAGTTAATAAAAGGATAATACCGACAGCAAGTAAAATAGATGCTGTCATAATAATAGGTCTATTATCAGTACTTGTTACTTTTTTCTTTGTTTCGTTAAATTTATGTTTACTTGGCGTTTCTACTTTTACAGATGGTGGACCATAGCTATCATTGATATAAGATCGGTTATAATCAATGCTTGCACGTCCATCTTTAAGTACAACTTTATAATCTACGCCTTTACGAACGACATCATATAAATCTTCTGTTACATAATATTTCTTGCCATTAATTTTTTGAGTCCCTTTAGATAATACTTTTTTCCATTCATATTCTTTGAATGATTTTTCCATCAAGCTATTACCCATCATATTACGTTCTTTCTCACCACCGACACTATTATAGTCTCCGGCACCAAAGAGAATTTGGTTAATTCTTAATCCATCTCTCTTAGTAGAAAGACTGTGGTTATAGTCCGCTGTATCACTAGAACCGGTTTTTAGACCATCTGTACCTTTAAGTGACATATCTGCACCTTCAAGTGAATGATTATACGTATAATATGTAACGTAGTGAACAGTAGGGGCAACTTTTTTAGTGTATTCTAAAATATCAGGATACTGTTTTACAAGATGTTGCGTTAAAATTGCATAATCTCTAGATGTTGAATAATTATCCTCATCTGATTGATATCGTTTAGCTTTATATTCTAGTAATAAATTATTAGAAGCACCGTTGGCATTGTAGAATTTTGTATGTTCCATACCTAATTTCTTTGCTGTTTCATTCATGTAGTCAACAAAGTCAGAATCTAAATCCTTTTTTTGTTGTTTAGATGCAGTATTTTTATTTGAGTCTTTATCTTTTTTATCTATCTTTTTAGCAGAAGCTAAGTTCTCAGCTTTCATCGTTTCTCTTCCTAAAATCATCGCACCTGCATTTGAAGAGTTAGAAACGGTTATTTGCATAAGTTCAGAGATTGTATATACATCTCCTGGATACAATTTTGTATTACTTAATTCTGGTAATGTAGATAAACGATATTCTTCATCTGTCATTTTAACTTTAGCATTTTTATCAAGTTTGCCACTATTGATTGCTTTCTCAGTTAAATATAATGTCATTAATTTAGACATACTTGCTGGATACCATTTAGCATCTATTTTATATTCATACATAATTTGACCAGTCTCAGAACTATAGTTAATAGCGCCTTCAGGTTCATAGATTTCACCGAGTGAGTATCCATTTTCATTGGCTACTTGTGTTGGTGATTTCGGATTATCCGCTGCATAAGCATTTTGAGTTACTGATATGCTCAAAATAAGTAATGCAAAAAATAATAATAGACTTTTTTTCATGAATAAGACCTCTTTATTTATTTTTAAAATTAACTATATCATTCTAACATATATTAATTAACTACCCTACAATAAGATAACAAATGAACGTTAATTTTTTGTGAACATATTTTAAATTTGGTATGTATAATCTCAATGCTGTAAAATATAACTATATCATTAATTTTAGTGAAGAGGTTATTAAAATGACAAAACAAAATCCTCTGCTTTATTTACTAAAAAAGGTAGACTGGCCTAAAAAATTAGTGTTTACGGCTATGACACTTTCAATTTTAGGTAGTCTTAGTGGTTTGCTTGTACCATTATTTACTGGGAAATTAGTAGATACATTTAATGCAGAAAGTTTAGATTTAAGAATGGTTTGGCTATTTATTGGCGTATTTTTAGTAAATGCAGTCTTGAGTGGTATTGGGACATATTTACTAAGCAAGATTGGTGAAAAAACAATTTATTCAATTAGGGAAAAGCTCTGGAAGCATTTAATCAATTTGAAAATGAGTTTCTTTGACAAAAATGAAAGTGGACAATTGATGAGTAGAATTACAGATGATACGAATGTGATTAACTTATTTATCTCTGAAAAAGCACCTAGCGTATTACCATCATTGTTAACACTTATTGGTTCGATAGTGATGTTATTTATTTTAGATTGGCAAATGACGCTCATGACATTTCTAATCTTACCTATATTTATCGGGATAATGGTACCTTTAGGACGAAAAATGGGTAAAATCTCAAAAGATACACAAACTGAGATTTCTAGATTCAGCGGTATATTAGGAAGAGTATTGACTGAAATGAAATTAGTAAAAGTGACAACTTCAGAAGAAAAAGAACTCGAAAAAACAAAAGGAACTTTATTAGGCATATATGATCTTGGTTTAAAAGAAGCTAAAATCAGAGCAATCATTTCCCCGCTTTCAGGCGTTATTATGACGTTAACAGTAGCTGTGATACTTGGTTTTGGTGGTATTAGAGTTTCGAGTGGAGCGATTACTGCAGGTACTTTGGTCGCAATGATATTCTATGTCGTGCAATTATCAGCGCCAATTTTGAATTTTTCAATGTTTTTAACGGATTATAAGAAAGCTGTCGGCGCAAGTGAACGTATCTATGAGATTTATCAAGAAGAAGCTGAAAAAAGAGGCGATGATCATAATCAACCGATTACGAATCATCAAGATATTACATTTGAAAATGTTTCATTTGGATATGAAGCTCATTCCGTTATTAAAGATTTATCTTTATCTATTCGATCTGGAGAAGTTACGGCATTTGTTGGCCCTTCTGGCTCAGGAAAAAGTACGCTGTTCAGTTTAATTGAAAGACTTTATCCAATCGATCACGGCCAAATATTATATGGAAACCAACCAATAGATGATATATCTTTAAAATATTGGCGACAGAAAATTGGATATGTTATGCAATCTAATGCAATGATGTCAGGGACGATAAGAGATAATTTAACATATGGTGTCTATTCAGAAGTAGAAGAAGAAACACTTGTACACTATACGAAGATGGCACGATGTTATGATTTTATAATGGCATTTCCACAAGGGTTTGATACAGAAATCGGTGAAAGAGGTACAAAATTATCTGGCGGGCAAAGACAACGTATAGATATCGCACGGAGTTTCATTAAGAATCCAGATATTTTACTATTAGATGAAGCGACAGCTAATTTAGATAGTGAAAGTGAATTCTACATTCAACAAGCATTAAATGAATTAATGAAAGATCGCACAACTATTGTGATCGCACATAGACTTGCTACGATTAAAAAAGCGAATCAAATTGTATTTTTAGATAAAGGTCAAATTACAGGTGTAGGTACACATCAAGAATTATTAGCATCTCATGAAAAGTATAGACATTTTGTAAATACGCAAAGTTTAACTGAATAAAATAGAACTGAATTGAACAAGATCCTAGAAAAATATTTCAGGATCTTGTTTTTATTATAAAAAATTAAAAAAATATGAGAAATAATGAAAACGCAACCATTTAGATAGGGCAAAGGATTCAATAAAAATCAAAAAAGCAGTAGAAAATAAATCGTGAATATTTTCACAAAATATGCGTAAAACCTATTGACCTCAAGAAATTGAGGTGCTATATTTACATTGTGAAAAGAATCACAAATATTAAAGATGCGCATCTTGAAAAATAAAAATAAGAAAGAAGTTGTTCATTGTGCTACTAAATAATATAAATCCATTAGACAACGTTACACTATCAGCAATTGTTGCTAGTATACCGATTATATTATTTCTATTATGTTTAACAGTTTTTAAAATGAAAGGTATTTATGCATCTATTACAACACTTATTGTAACTTTAGTCATTGCATCATTTATCTTCGAATTACCACATACTGTGGCGATTGGTGCTATAACAGAAGGGTTCTTTCAAGGTATTCTTCCAATAGGCTATATCGTTGTAATGGCAGTATGGTTATACAAAGTTTCAATTGGTACAGGACAATTCAGTATCATTCAAGATAGTATTTCAGGTATTTCTCAAGACCAACGTATCCAATTATTATTAATAGGTTTTAGTTTTAATGCATTTTTAGAAGGTGCTGCTGGTTTTGGTGTCCCTATCGCAATATGTAGTGTATTGTTAATTCAAATTGGTTTTAAACCTTTACAGGCAGCAATGCTTTGTTTAATTGCTAACGGAGCAGCAGGCGCTTTTGGTGCTATAGGTATTCCAGTTGGTATTATAGATAGTTTAGGTCTTCACGGTAATATTTCAGCGCTTGAAGTATCACAGATTTCAACACTTACACTCCCAATCTTGAACTTCTTTATTCCGTTTTTACTTGTCATGATATTAGATGGATTTAAAGGTGTGAAAGAAATTTTACCGATGATACTTGTTGTAAGTACAACATATACTGGCTTACAAATATTGATTACGTATTTCCAAGGTCCAGAATTGGCTGATATTATACCACCATTATTATCAATGGTTGCATTAGCAATTTTCTCAAAATATTACCAACCTCAAAATATTTTCAGAGTTTCAGATCAAGAAGTATTGGAAACAAAGAAACATTCTGTTAAATCCATTATGTATGCATGGAGTCCATTCTATATTTTAACGATTTTTGTCATGATATGGAGTGCACCATTTTTCAAAGCTTTATTTGCTGAAGGTGGTTTACTTTCTTCATTAGTATGGAATATAAATATTCCAGGAACATTTAATGAAATTACAAATAAACTGATTACATTAAAAATCGACATATTTAGTGCAACAGGTACTGCAATATTAATTTCAGTAGTGATCACAATACTCATTTCCAAACACTTTAAGTTCAGTGATGCCTTTAATTTATTAGGCGTAACAATTAAAGAACTTTGGTTACCAATTTTGACAATCTGCTTTATTTTAGCCATCGCGAAAATTACAACTTATGGTGGACTTACAGGTGCAATGGGTCAAGGTATTGCAAAAGCTGGTAACATCTTCCCGATACTATCTCCAGTATTAGGTTGGATAGGTGTATTCATGACTGGTTCAGTCGTAAATAACAACACTTTGTTTGCACCAATTCAAGCATCAGTAGCTAGTCAAATTGGTACAAGTGGACCATTGTTAGTTGCTGCAAATACAGCAGGTGGTGTAGCAGCTAAATTAATCTCACCACAATCTATCGCGATTGCAACAGCTGCTGTTAGAGAAGTTGGTAAAGAGTCTGAATTGCTCAAAATGACTTTGAAATATAGCGTAGGATTCTTAATTTTCATCTGTGTATGGACATTTATTTTAACAATAATTTTATAAATATAAATTGAGGAGCGATTATAATGAAACAATTCAAAGGTAAAAAAGTCGTATTAGTAGGTAATGGTGCAGTAGGTTCAAGTTATGCATTTTCAATGATAAACCAAGGTATTTGTGATGAATTTGTCATCATAGATTTAGATAAAAAGAAAGTAATCGGGGATGTCATGGATTTAAATCATGGTACAGTTTATGGACCATCACCAATTAAAGTTAAATCAGGTGATTATAAAGATTGTCATGATGCAGACTTAGTTGTGATTTGTGCAGGTGCAGCGCAAAAACCAGGTGAAACAAGACTAGATTTAGTAGCAAAAAATATGAAAATTTTCAAATCAATCGTTACTGAAATTATGGATTCAGGATTTGATGGTATATTCTTAATTGCAACTAACCCAGTAGATATATTAACATATGCAACTATGAAATTCTCAGGTTTACCAAAAGAACGTGTAATCGGATCAGGTACTATATTAGATACAGCAAGATTTAGATATTTATTAAGTGAAGAATTCGATGTCGCACCACAAAGTGTACATGCAAACATTATCGGTGAACATGGTGATTCAGAATTACCAGTATGGTCACATGCCAATATTGCAGGTAAACCATTAAGAAGTATTATTGAAAAAGATGAAACACGCAAACATAGAGTAGAAGAAATATTTGTACAAACTCGAGATGCAGCATATGAAATTATAGAAGCAAAAGGTGCAACTTATTATGGAGTAGCAATGGGGTTAATGCGTATTACAAAAGCCATTTTAAATAACCAAGATGTGGTGTTAACAGTGTCTGCATATTTAGAAGGCGAGTATGGACATGAAGGTGTATATATAGGCGTACCAACACTTATAAACAGATCAGGCATTAGAGAAGTTATCGAGATGCCATTAGATGAAGAAGAAAAATCATTATTCGATAACTCTGTTAAAGTGTTGAAAGATATACAAGCACCATTTGAAAAAGAATTTTAAGAGGAAGATATATCAGGGATTTAATATACGAAGACGGTAGTACCGACAAAATCTAGAAACGATTTTGTCGGTATTTTTTTGGTGGTGACAGTTTGAATTAAGTGGCGAATGTGAAAATGAAGGGGATTAAAGATATAAGATAGTGGAAGATGTGAGTTAAAGGCGGAGTAAACCCACGAGATTGTAAAACATGTGAGTTAAAGGCGGAGTAAACCCACGAGATCTGGAAAGACGTGAGTTAAAGTAGGAATAAACTCATGAGATTCGGAAAGACGTGAGTTAAAGTAGGAATAAACTCATGAGATTCGGAAAGATGTGAGTTAAAGGCAGAGTAAACTCACGAGATTGAAAAAGATGTGAGTTAAAGACGAAGTAAACACACGAGATCAAGAAACATGTGAGTTAAAGACGGAATCAAATAAAAGAGTCTTTTATTTATAATCGGCATGTTGAGGGGATTTGAGGATTGTGGTAGTATCTATATGTCTGTTAAAAAATATAGAGGAGGTAAGGTCATGAAAAATAGAATTTTACGAGATATGATATTAATTTTGGCAGGGTCTTTTATTTTTGCTACGGGTGTTAATGCCTTTATCATTTCTGCTAATTTAGGTGAAGGTGGCGTAACTGGGGTTTCTTTAATCTTACTTTATGCATTCGACATTTCACCTGCATGGTCTACGTTTATTTTAAATGCTATTTTAATTGCGTTAGGTTATAAATTTTTAAGCAAGAGAAGTACTGTTTATACGATAATAGCTGTTATTGCTATTTCTGTATTTCTAGGTCTAACTGACTCTTGGGTTGTGCATACGAATGAAATTTTAATTAATACAATCTTTGGTGGTTTCATGGTTGGTCTAGGTATAGGACTAATTGTATTATCTGGTGGTACGACTGCTGGAACGACGATTCTTGCTCGAATAGCGCATAAGTATTTAGACGTTAATACATCATATGCTCTATTATTCTTTGACCTTATCGTCGTGATGTTCTCACTAACTGTAATGCCTTTAGAAAAAGCGTTACTTACAGTGATTTCATTATATGTAGGAACAAAAGTGATGGACTTTGTAATTGAAGGTCTAAATCCTAAAAAAGCCGTTACAATCATTTCTCAAAATCCTGATCAAATCGCTAAAATGATAGATGAACAAATTGGTCGTGGTTGTACGATTCTAAATGGTAGAGGCTATTATTCTAAGAAAGATACAGATGTCTTATATGTCGTTATTGCGAAGACACAACTTTCTAGAACAAAACGCATGATTAGAAAATTCGATGAAAATGCATTTGTCGTTGTCCATGATGTAAGAGACGTTCTTGGAAATGGCTTTTTAGTAGATGAATAATAATGTTAAGAGGTTGGAATACGTTAAGTGTTCCAACCTCTTTTTGTGAACGGAATACGAAAATATTCAGAAAATGATAGAAAAAGATACTATTAAATGCTATAATACATGAATATGAATGATGATAATGATTATCATTTACGGATATATACAATTAATGAAAATGTCATATAAATAGAGTTAATTTTAATGGAAAGAGGGTTCTTTATGAATCGTTTAACGGGAGAAGCTATTTCAATAGGTTATGGTGAAAAATTAATAGTTAATGAATTGAATCTTGAAATACCAGATGGCAAAGTGACTTCTATAATTGGACCAAATGGTTGCGGTAAGTCTACTTTATTAAAAGCTTTAAGCCGTATATTAAATGTACAAACAGGTCAAGTGTTATTAGATGGTAAGAATTTACATTCAACTTCAACTAAAGAAATAGCTAAAAAAATTGCTATTTTGCCACAATCTCCTGATGTTGCAGATGGATTAACAGTTGGAGAACTTGTATCTTATGGTAGATTTCCTCATCAAAAAGGTTTCGGTAGATTATCTAAACAAGATAAAGAGGAAATTGAATGGGCTTTAAATGTAACAGGTACACATGAATTTAAATATAGATCGATTAACGATTTAAGTGGTGGTCAAAGACAACGTGTTTGGATTGCAATGGCTCTCGCACAAAAAACAGATATCATCTTTTTAGATGAACCAACTACTTATTTAGATATTTCACACCAATTAGAAATTTTAGAGCTTGTACAAGAATTAAATAAAGAACAAGGTTGTACAATTATTATGGTATTACATGATATTAACCAAGCAATTCGTTTTTCAGATCATTTAATTGCTATGAAATCTGGTGAAATTGTTGCACAAGGTCAAACAGAAGAAGTTTTAACAAATGAAATATTGGAAGAAGTCTTCAATATTGATGCAGAGCTTTCTACAGACCCACGTACTGGAAAACCAATGCTTGTAACATATAATTTATTATGTAAGCACTATACGAAGTTATAAAGGATGGCAACTCAATGACTCAGACTAAAACATTAAAAGTTAATCGCTATCCCATTATATTAACAGTTACAATCATATTACTTGTAGCTGTTTTACTTCTGTCATTTTTATTTGGTGCAAAGACGACTTCGATACAAGTGGTTTATGATGCGATTTTTCATTATAATCCAAAAATAGAAGAACATAATATATTAAGAGAAATAAGAATTCCGAGAGAAATAGGTGCTGTTATTGTTGGTATGGCACTTGCTGTATCCGGTGCTGTCATGCAAGGTGTTACACGTAATGGCTTAGCTGACCCTGGTTTATTAGGGCTTAATGCTGGTGCGAGTATGATGCTTGCTTTAACTTTAGCCGTTATACCTAATGCAGGTTATTTCACATTAATGCTTGCTGGATTTATAGGTGCTGGTATAGGTGGCATACTCGTTATGAGTGTAGGATCATCTAAACGAGGTGGGTTCAGCCCAATGAGATTAGTACTTGCTGGTGCGGCAGTATCTGCGCTTTTAACAGCTGCAAGTGAAGGGATTGCTTTAATATTTAGATTAAATCAAACATTAACATTCTGGAGTGTTGGTGGTGTAAGTGGTACAACTTGGAAACAACTTATGATCTCTACACCGATTGTTATTGTTATTTTAATTGTCCTTATTATCATGAGTAGACAACTTACAATACTTAGTTTAGGTGATACACTTTCAAAAGGATTAGGTCAAAATAGTACATTTGTTAGATACACGAGTCTAATTGCTACAATGTTCCTAGCAGGTATAGCGGTTTCAATCGTTGGACAAATCGCATTTGTCGGATTAATGGTGCCACATATTGTTCGATTCATGGTTGGAACTGATTATAAACGTGTGATACCTTTATCAGCAGTTCTTGGAGGTTTTATCCTGTTATTTGCAGATATGATTGCAAGAATGTTAGGAGAAGCACCTATTGGAGCTGTTATCTCAATTATCGGTGTGCCGTTCTTCCTTTATCTTGTAAGAAGGGACGGTAAAATATTATGATACATCCTAAAATAATTAAAAAGCAGCGTATTACATTTATTATATTAGTTATCGCACTTATTGCTTCTATGGGATTTGCTATGACCACTGGTGAATTTAATATGTCCTTTACACAATTTTTTAAGACGATTTTTGGACAAGGTAATGAACTAGATACAATGGTATTATTTGAATTTAGAATGCCTAGAATGCTCATCACAATACTTGCAGGTGCAAGTTTAGCGTTAAGTGGTGCAATCCTACAAAGTATTACGAAGAATCCTTTAGCAGAACCAGGTATTCTTGGTATTAATGCAGGAAGCGGATTTATGATTACACTTTTTCTTGTTGTTGGTACGATAAAAGCAGGAGATTTTGTATATGTATTACCAATTGTAAGTATGCTCGGCGGTTTAGCAACTGCAATGGTTATTTTCATATTCAGTCATAAACGTGGAGAAGGTATAAACCCTGTAAGAATGGTCTTAATAGGTGTAGGTTTATCTACTGCTCTGAGTGGTGCATCTATTACAATTATGTCTACATTTGATCAAGATCAAATGGAATTTATCGCAAGATGGTTTGCAGGTAATATATGGGGAGATGAATGGCCGTTTGTGTTCGCATTTATCCCATGGTTAGCTATTGTCATGCCATTCTTATTCTATAAAGCAAATGTATTAAATGTATTAAGTACGAATGAACAAATTTCCGTTTCTTTCGGTATTAATAATAATAGAGAAAGAATACTACTTGTATTCTTAGCTGTTGTATTATCTTCAGCTGCAGTTTCAGTAGCAGGCGGAATTGGTTTCGTCGGCTTAATGGGACCACATATAGCAAGAAGTATTGTTGGACCGAGACACCAATTATATTTACCAATTGCAGTGTTAAACGGTGCGATTTTACTTGTTGTAGCAGATACAATTGGCAAAATTGTATTAGAACCTAACGGACTTCCAGCAGGTATTATCGTTGCAATAGTTGGTGCTCCGTATTTCTTATACTTAATGCAAAAATCAACGCATATATAATAATGAACTCTCTTTCTATAATGGAAGAGAGTTTTTTAGTTTTTAATTACTACAAATTTTAAGATTTATTAACATGTTCCAAAAAAGTTTACTTAAATTATAAAATTTAGTTTTCAAAATCGTTTTAGGGGTATAACTATGAGTAGTAATAGAACTTTACATAGGAGGTGCAGTTGCCAGTGAGAAGATTAAAGAATTTTTTCCTAGGCTTATTCATAATAGTAGTTGTAGGCACGCTTCTTTTTATGTACTTGGATATTAACCAAATTAAGAGCTATCAACAAGAATTATTAAAATATAATTGGTTTGAACCAACGTTGATTGCTTGTGCAGGCGTATTAATATTCTTTGGTATATTGATGTTCTTAGCAACATTTAAACCAACACATAAAAAGCCAGGCTTACATCGTGACTATGAGGATGGTCACATTTATATTACGAGAAATTCAGTTGAAAAATGTGTTTATCGTACTATTCAAAAATACGATGAAGTACGTCAACCAAATGTTATTTCTAAACTGTATAATAAGAAAAATAAATCTTATGCAACAATCAAAGCTGATTTCTTTGTGGTTTCAGATACAGGTCAAATTCAAACATTAACTGATCGAATTAAATCAGATATTAAGGAAAATGTTGAGCATTTCTCAGAAATACCTGTAAAAAATATTGAGATTAATGTCAGAGATCAAAAATCGAGTGACACAAGAGTTTTATAAGACTAAGGATAGGAGGTTCCGATTATGCCAAATGAAAATCAAGATCCAAATCAATTCATTAATTTTATTAAAGAATATAAATGGAGAATTATTGGTTTTATCGCAATGTTAATATTAGCAGTACTATTTTTAACAATTGGTTTTTGGAAAACAGTTTTAATCCTAGTCCTATGTTTAATAGGTGTAGGATTGGGGTATATTAAAGATTGTACACAGCAGTTCTTAAATTTCTTAAATAGAATAAGTTAGACTGCTTACAATATAAATAATGCAAACAAATTATAAATTAAAGGGAGAGAATCTATTATGGCAAACGTAGACAACAATAAAGCAAAAAGTAGTTACAATGAACAAACAGGGGTAAATGAACAAGAGCGCGAAGCTCAACAACAACAAGCTCAAGCTCAAGAGCAACAATTTTCAAATACATTATCATTTTCAGATGAAGTAGTAGAAAAAATTGCTGGAATTGCTGCTAGAGAAGTTAGAGGTATTTTAGATATGAAAGGCGGCTTTGCTTCTAGCTTAACTGATCGTTTCACATCTGGAAATAACGTAACGCAAGGGGTTTCTGTTGAAGTAGGAGAAAAACAAGCAGCTGTAGATTTAAAAGTAATTTTAGAATATGGCGAATCAGCTCCTAAAATCTTCAAAAAAGTTGCGGACTTAGTTAAAGAGCAAGTTAAACATATGACTGGACTTGAAGTTGTTGAAGTAAATATGCACGTTGATGATGTTATGAGTAGAAAAGAATACGAACAAAAGAACGCATCATCAGATGAAGAAAGCCAATCAAAAAGCAATAAAGAATTACAATAAGGTATAAAAAAAGACGAGTGAGACATTTATCTCACTCGCTTTTTTTTATGCTTTTTGCGTCTTTGGTTGTTTCTTAATCGTTAAACAAATTAGGAATGCAATAAAGCTTAATGCACCTGCTACATATAGACTAGATACGACATTAAAGTATGATACGAATATACCACCTAATAATGAACCAGCGCCTATTCCTGCATTTAAACTAGACATGTTCCAACTCATTGCTGCACTTGTATCTCCTTCAATTTGAGAGATAATACCGATTTGGATAGGTGGATTTGATCCCCATTGGACAATGTTCCAAGCAAATACACCTATTAATGTAATAACAAGTATGGGTAAGAATTGTTCAAATACAAGCATGAGTACTGTATAAGTACTTAATGAAATTAATAGCCACTTTTTACTACCTAATGCATCTGTAATATACCCACCTAATGAAGTACCGATAATTGCACCGATACCAGCAACAAGTAATACGAGTGATACAATATTTAAATCATACCCATACACAGATAATAATGGACTAATATACGTTACGACTACATAATTTGCCGCTAATATAAGGAAAGTTATGCTTAAATATTTTACAATTTCTAACGGATGAACGACTTTGTAATCTTGACTTTGACTAGAAGATTCTACGGTATCTATTTTATTGCTTGCTACATTAAAAATAATAAGTATAAGTGCAATAATCCCTACTGTAGATATAAATACAAATGACATTCTCCAACCTACTAAATCACCTATTTTAGTGCCTAGAGGAACACCAAGTACGTTAGCTGCACTGAAACCAGTATATACAAGGCCAATCATTTTCCCGCGTTCGCTTGGATTTGAATACACAACAGTTAATGATAAAATCTTCACGACAATAATAGCAGCAGCCGCTGAAGATAATATTCTACCTATTACAAGTATTGTAAAGTTAGGTGAAATCGCAATTATCCCGTTTCCTAAAATAAATATAACCATACTTACTAATAATACAGTCTTTGGTGAGACGTTTTTAGTGAGTTTAACAAGTATGGGACCACTAATTGCGAATGTTAATGCATAAACTGTTACAAGTTGTCCTACAATTGCTTCTGACACATTCAAATCTTTACTCATTAAAGTAAGTATACCTGCAATCATTAGTTCAACCATTCCCACAACAAATACGCTTAACATAAATGTAATTAATCGAGGTTTCGACATCATATAACTCCTTCTCTTTGACATATAATCATGATTATAACAGTGTGATTTGTAAAAATACAGATAAAATTTAATACCCGAACAATCAGAAATTCAAGGTGTTTTTAAGGTATAAAATGAAAGATTTAATTGGAATTGGTCTATATATTATACGGATAATAAATAGATGTTTGAAAATTAAAAATATTTAAAGAAAAATTATAATAAATACATTGGTATATTATGATTAATAATTCTTTTATTTTTACTAAAAATAATGACAGCGCTTACATAAAAATATATAATAAAATTAGAGATGAATAGTATTGAATATTTATTAATTATTGTGTATAGTTAGTCTTGCGAAAAGGAGAGAAAGTATGAAAGAGACGAGCGTTTTAGTAGGAAGGTTAAAGTTTATTATATTATCAGTTTTAGGAATATATTTATTTTTAGTTCCCGTTACGGTAGTTGACGATAAAGGGGAGAAAGAAACAAGTTTACCTGTTGCATACCTTGCAAATACAGCTTTAGATTGGATAGGTGACTATGCTGGACTAATTATTATGCTTTTAATTAGTTTCTCTGCAGTAATGACATTAATCTATTCTACGATATTCAGTACTTCTACTAAGAGATCTATAGCGAATGAATTATTTAACGTCAATTGGATTTGGGTCGTCATTAGAATAATAGGTGCGATATTTGCAATATTCATTTATTTCGATTTTGGACCTGGTATAGTTGTAAATGAAAACACTGGATTGATGGTTTACAACGATTTATTACCAACATTATTAGCAGTATTTTTCTTTGCTGGTTTATTCCTTCCATTATTAATGGACTTTGGTTTATTAGAGTTTTTAGGGCCAATGTTTGCACCAATTATGAGACCAGTATTTAAATTACCAGGTAGATCCACTGTTGATAATCTTGCTTCATTTATTGGTGATGGAACTGTAGGCGTAATGATTACAAGTCAACAATATGAACAAGGCTTTTATACACGTCGAGAGGCAACTGTCATTGCGACAACATTCTCTGTTGTATCTATCACATTTGCAATTGTCATAGCTCAAACAATCGGCTTAATGGATTATTTCTTTAAATTTTATTTATCAGTTATCTTAGCTTGTGTTGTAGCAGCTTTTATAATGCCTAGAATTTGGCCACTTAAACAAATTCCAGATAAGTATTCAAACGGAAGTACTGAGCAATTAAATGAATCAATTCCTAAAACACATAATCCAATATCATGGGGATTTGAACAAGCAACTCAAAAAGCTGTAAAATCACCTGGCTTTAAACAATTCATTATTAACGGCGTGAAAACGGTATTGGATATGTGGTTAGCAGTACTACCTGTTGTTATGACAATTGGTACTTTAGCAACTATTGTGGCTGAGTATACACCAACATTTAGTATATTGGGTGCACCATTTGTACCATTATTAGAATTAATGCAAATACCATATGCAAAAGAAATGTCTGAAACATTATTAATTGGTTTTGCAGATATGTTCTTACCATCATTACTTATTAGTAATGTACCAAGTGATATGACAAGATTTATCGTAGGTGCTTTAAGTATTTCACAATTAATATATTTATCAGAAGTAGGGGGCGTTATACTCGGTTCGAAAATACCAGTAAGCCTAGGGAAACTATTTATGATATATATTATGCGTACAATTATAGCGCTACCTATAATCGTTATATTAGCTCATATATTCTTCTAAATTAAAAAAGCGACAGAGGCATGATGTGTCCCTGTCGTTTTTGTATGTTTGGGAATAGTTTTTATATAAGGAACTACAATATTTTGGGAGTGGAGAAAGATGTGAGTTAAATGGGTAGTAAACTCACGAGATTGTTGAACATGTGAGTTAAAGAGGTAATAAACTCACGAGATTAGAAAACATGTGAGTTAAAGAAGGAGTATACTCACGAGATTGAAAAAAATGTGAGTTAAAGAAGGAATAAACCCACGAGATTAGAAAACATGTGAGTTAAGCACTAAATAAACTCACATCTTACCCATTCCAGCCCTATAACCAAAAAAACAAACTGAACTTATATAAGTTCAGTTTGTCCGTATTTATATTATTTTGGGTCAATTGTTGTTTCGACTTTAGCGATTGCGATTTCAGATCCTAACATTGGGGATTCGCTTTTGTCTTTATTACTGTCTCCGCCGCGACTATGTGCTTGTTTAAATGCATCGCTCGTTTTCCATGCTTCGAAGTCTTCTAGTTCTTCCCACCACATATTTACATGTAATTCATCATTGTCATCAATGTCTTGCATGTTCCAAGTTTCAACTTTAATGAAACCTTTCATTTCTTGTAATGCGCCACCTTTAGTAAACATTGGTGCTAATTTTTCTGCATAACCTTTTTTCATTTTAATTCTATTTGTTACAACATACATTGTTATCTCTCCTATTCTTTTGGTGTTGGGTTAGTAGCCCAGATTTGTGCTGTCTTCATAAATGTTCTTGGTTGTAGTTTCAATTGTGATATGACTACGTCTGCTATATCTTCTGGATGCGTCATTGTATCTTCTTGTAATTGTGTTTCTCCAATTAAGTCTGTTAATACAGCTGAAGGGGTTAAATATGATACTCGAATGTTATGCTTTCTCATTTCTTGCATAATACCTTCAGTCATACCAATTACTGCATATTTAGTAGCAGAATAGATACTGCTTGTTGCACTGGCTTTTAAACCAGACATTGAAGCGATATTAATAACATCTCCGCTTTTTTGTCTTACGAGATGTGGTAATGCTTCTTGTAAGACGTAATATATACCTTTAACATTTGTTTCGAATAATTGATCAAACTCAGATTCACTTACATCTAAAAATGAATTGTTCTTCATAATACCTGCATTATTTATCACGATATCAATAGAGCCTAATGCATGATATGAATCTTCTATAAAACGTTGCACATCTTTTTGGTGCGCAATATTAGTTTCTTTATAAAATACTTTGACGTCATATTGTTTAAGTTCATCGGCTGTTGCTTTTAAAGTATCAATATTTCTACTTGCAATTGCAACGTTGACGCCTTCGTGAGCTAATGCAATCGCGATTGATTTACCGATACCTTTAGAGCCACCTGTAATGACTGCATTGAGCCCTTTTAAGTCTCTTAACATATTGATCACCACTCCTTTCTTATATGTTAGCATGCTTTAAAAATGTATCATAATAATTCAATTTGAAAATGCCATATAAATAACACCACGAAGTCAGTGTTATATGACTTCGCGGTGTTTATTTAAAATGCCTGAAAGTTTGAACTTAAGCTTCTTTAGTAAGTTCGTTGTAAACTTTCTTATCAGCATGTGTATAAATAATGTATTCTTTATCATTTGTTTCGATAATCACACGATTTGTTTTGCCAAAAGTTGAGCCAATTCTTACGATATGATCTTGGGCTTCATTAGACAAAGCGTGAATATCTTGATCCTCTTTAATGTTTTTAATTTCATTATTTGGAATTGTAATGTCCGCTACTCTCCATTGAATATGAACTTGATTATTGTCCTTTGATACTCTCATTGCCATATCTAAACACATCCTTTTGTTTGATGACTACATCATAACGCATTATGTATCCGTTTTCAATAGAAAAACGAGAAAATGTGTTATATTTTTTATTTATTATGTCATACTAATTGATAAAAGTATTTTTATGCAATATATTGAATAACTATTTACAAACAGAATCGTATGTTGTAATATTATCTTTATAAATAAATAAGGAGCTGGTTTCATTGGGACGAAGTTATCTATGTTGAAAGAATTAAACAAGACAAGTTTTTTAAAAGAAGTTGATTTTTCTAAAGCAGAATTAGAATCGCTTATTGATTTGGCAATGGAATTAAAATTCAAAGAAAAGCATCAGATCCCACATCGTTATTTAAACGGGAAACATATCGCTTTATTATTTGAAAAGCAATCAACAAGAACACGTTCAGCTTTCACAGTAGCTGCAACTAAGATGGGTGCAAGTGTGTCTTATTTAGGTAAAGATGATTTACAGTTAGGTAAGAAAGAATCTGTTGAAGATACAGCAGTCGTACTTGGATCCATGTTTGATGGTATTGCTTTTAGAGGATTTGAACAAAAGACAGTAGAAGATTTAGCTCAATTTTCCAACGTGCCTGTGTGGAATGGCTTAACAAATGAGTGGCATCCTACACAAATGTTAGCGGACTTTATGACAATTAAAGAATACTTTGGTACATACGAAGGAAAGACTTTGACATTTATAGGAGATGGACGCAATAATGTTGCGAACTCATTGCTCGTTACGAGTGCAATTTTAGGTGTGAATATTCATATTGTTGCACCATTATCACTCCAACCAAATGAAGAAGTTCAAAATATGGCATTGTCATTTAGTAAAGAATCTGGAAGTGAAATATTAATTACAGATAATATCCAAGAAGGTATTTACGGCAGTGATATCATATATACAGATGTTTGGTGTTCAATGGGTGAAGAACAACAATTGGAAGAACGCTTTGAATTACTCAAAGATTACCAAGTTAATCAAAACTTAATTAATTTAACAGGTAAAAATGAATCTTTATTTTTACATTGCTTACCAGCTATTCATGATTTGAATACTGAAATGGGCGCGCTATGCTTCGAAAAGTTTGGTGTAACATGTATGGAAGTGACAGATGACGTATTTAGATCAGATTATTCGAAAGTATTCCAACAAGCAGAAAATAGAATGCATACGATTAAAGCATTATTAGCTACAACTTGTGGCGATATATATTAATAATTAAAGGCTGAGACAAACATGTTTGTCTCAGCCTTTATTGCTTCTTGTTAACGAGCTTCTTTTGTTAATTTTTTTCTATTGCGATTAAGTTCTACATATTTACTGTAGCTATAAATAATGATACCTGCCCAAATAAAGATGAATGTAATAAATTGATCAACATCGAAATGTTCGTTCAATAAGAATATACCGATAAAGAACATGATAGTTGGTCCAATATATTGAATAAAGCCTGTTAATGATAGTGGTATTCTTCTTGCGCCAGCACTAAATAAAATAAGTGGAACAGCTGTAACAGCACCAGAAAGTAATAACCATCCGCTTGAACTGTTCATACCAAATGTAACGGCATTATGTTGTGATAAGTAGAAGATATAAATAAGTGCTGCTGGTAATGTCACGATACATTCTATCGTAATACTACTAAATGCATCGATATCTACAACTTTCTTGATCAACCCATAAAGCGCAAATGATGTTGCGAGTAATATTGATACGAATGGAAATTCGCCAACTTGAAAAGTCATATAAATAACGCCAATAAATGCAAATAAAATAGCTATCCATTGAGCTTTTGAGAATCGCTCGCCTAAGAAAATAAAGGCTAGGAAAATACTCATTAAAGGATTGATGTAATAACCTAGACTTGCTTGTAGTACATGGTGATTATTAACAGCCCAGATAAATGTACCCCAGTTCACTGTAATAATATAACCAGCGATGATAATAGCGAATAGCATTTTCTTTTGTTTAAATAATTTAATCGTTGCTGCTTTGAACATTGGAAATTGTTTTGTAAATAATAGCAGTAATAACATGAATACTGCTGACCATATAATACGATGTGCTAAAATTTCGAATGGTCCAATTTCACTTACGAGGTTCCAATAAATTGGTAGGACACCCCAAATAATATATGCAAATATTGCATAAATAATACCTTTTTTAAATTCTGACATGATTTAGGACTCCCACTGTGATTGAATAACTTCTGCTTGATCGTGATAAATATTCGATGCAATATTCGCAAGTAATCTTGCAGTTCGATTATCTATATCGAATCTTGGTGATAGCTCAGCAATACTAATGCTTGAACTTTTGTTTGAGTTTGTAACTAATTGTAAAATTGTTTGAACGATTTGAGGTTGTAAGCCCATAATACAAGGTGCACTTACTGCAGGCGCATAACTTACATCTATCGAATCTGTACATAATGTAATGAGGATTTCGTCATATCCTTCAATAAATGAATTAATAGAAGTAATCGTCTCTATTGATAAATGGCTACGAAGCTCATCTTCACGAATGTATTGGACGCCGTATTCATCAGCTCTTTCGAAGAGTGCTTTTGTGTTACCATTTTTCTGAATACCTAGCACGAAATAACCAACTTGATCATCTTGATCTAAAATCTGTTTAAACATTGTTCCAGAAGATGGTTTTTCTTCGTAATCTCTCATATCAAAATGTGCATCTATATTGATGATGCCAATTTTTTTGTCTTTGTTGGCTTTTCTTACGCCTAAATAATGGCCATATAATACTTCATGACCACCACCGATAATAACTGTAAAGTCATTATGTAATAATATGTTTGAGATTTTATCTCCAAGTTCTGATTGCGCTTCTTCCATTTTATTTTTGTGGCAAATGACATCTCCGTAGTCAGTTAAATGTAAATACTCATTATGTATTGGTAAAGGACTTAAGGCTTTTCTAAAATGTTTAGGACCATCTACAGCACCTGGTCGACCATTATTTCTAGAAACACCTTCATCGCATTCAAAACCTATAAGTGCCATATTAACTTGATGTTCGAATTCTTTCTTTGGTGTAATGTCTTCTTTCTCAATATGAATTGAGTCAACGATTTGATGAAATCTAAAAGCAGAACGCAATGTTGTACTATCTGTTCTACCTGTCCACTCATCCTTTTTAACATTTCTATACATATTTAATACCTCCTACATGTTACAATAGTTTTTACTAATGTTAGTTTATCATGTATGATATTCTTATGTTTTATTAAATGCTTAATTATTTTATAAGAAAGAAGTGTCTTTAATGAATAGTAAGAAAGAAAAAGCAAAAAGGCCTAGGAGTGATTCTATGAAATGGATTTATGGTCTCTTAACAGTTTGCTTATTATTTCTAGTAGCATGTGACAACCAAACTTCTAAGAATAATGAACATAATGATAATGAAAAATCATCTGAAACGACTACTACTGAAGAAAAAACAACTGCAGAATCAACAGAAGATGATGTTAAAACTAAAGAAGAAAAATCAAAACCAAATAATAATAATGAGAACGATCAAAATGATAATAACAATCAACAATCTACAGATGAAATTCCAGTAGAGGAAAATGTAAATGGTGTTAAACCAAACAATCATAATGAAACTGAAACGTTTGATACAGAAGCTTATACAGTAGCTAGAAATTGTTTATTAAATCAAGGTAACTCTCAAGCGGAATGTGATAAAGCAGAAAATACAATAGAATTTACGAGAGCTTGGCAAAATTTATCACGTGATGGTTATTTATGTAATGATGATGGCTGTTCATTACCTAAAGAAAATGATCAAAATAATCAAGGTCATCATGATCAACAACACTCAAACACAAATGAAGATTCTAACCAAGATTCTAATCAAGGATCAAATGAACAAAGTAATGAACCATACGAAGATGATAATAATCAAGCAGATCCATCTCGAAACACGAATCAACAGGATGAGAATGGAAATAGTGGAGAGCAAAGTCAAAATCGCGCTCAACAATCAAGCAACAATGAATCCACTCAAAGTAATCATCAGCAAGAAACACAATTAAACAAAGCAAGCTAAATAAAAAAACGTTCATCGCGAAGGATGAACGTTTTTTTAATTGTGAAATAAGGGGGTTATTTCAACAATGGTATAGGGTTATGTTTAATATGACTTACAACTATAGTTTAACAGGGATTAATGACAAATCAATACTTATGTGATTATTTTCACAATTTTGTCATTTGAATTGAAATTATGTGAGGTACATCACTATAAAGTCACAAAGTGTTCGTATACTTGTTCGGTATTTTGTGGTAAAATAAAATAAAGTAATTGAAAAGAGGACACATTAATATGACAGGAAAAACACATCTCTCATGCGGTATATTCATCGGGTCATCATTAAGTATTTATTATGGAGAAGATATTTTCACTTCATTTACCATTGTAAGTTTATGTGGTGTAGCGAGTTTGGTCCCAGATATTTGTCATTTCAAAAGTAATCTAGGCAAGAAAATATTTCCTATTAGTTTTATTATTAGATTAATTTTTGGACATCGCACGTTTACCCATTCATTATTATTTCTATTTTTAATATTTTGGGGATTGAGAAGCATATCCGCACCAGAACCATATTTAGTTTCGATTATATTGGGTATGTTATCGCATATTATTTTAGATATGTTAACACCAAGAGGCGTCAAACTATTTTACCCTTTAAATGTCTCAGTTAAATTACCCATTGTATTTAGAACAGGCGGTGTAATGGATTTAAGTCTATCTTCTGCATTTACCATTATCACGGTCGTTTTATGGTGGAAAGATATTTATCGATTGTTTACATAAAAAAGAAGCTAAGACAAAGGTAGTGTCTTAGCTTCCATTAAACATTATGTTATTTTCCGAATTTACCTTTTAAATCTTCGCCTTTTTCTTTAGCGAAGTCTTTACCTTTTTCAGTATATTCGTCTTTATTCTCTTCTACATGATCTTTACCTTTTTCAACTGCTTTGTCTTTTGCATCGTTAAACTTATCTCCTAAACTCATAATAAAATCCTCCTTGGCCTATTATATATAGGAATATATTGTGTTTAAACCAACACATTATTATAAATACCCATTTAATTTTGAAATAATCATTTTAATTATAAATTTTTTATGATATTTTTAGACAAATCGTTCTAAAGTCGTATAATAAGAATGAGTCAAATTTTCGGAGGTATTATAATGCTAGATGAAACAAACCTGAAAGAACATGGTCAAAATCACATTTTAGAATATACTAAAGTGATGAGCCAAAGCGAGAAAGAACAATTAGAATCTGATATTAATCAATTAGATTTAGATGAAATAGATAAACTATATCAAGATGTATACATAAATAGAAAGACAATAGATGTTGCAGATAATATAGAACAAGTTGAGTTTGAAGTTAAAGAGCAACTTTCAGAAGAACAACTGAAATCATACCGTTCACTTGGGATACAAGCGATTAAAGATGGTAAATTTGCAGTATTATTAATGGCTGGTGGGCAAGGTACAAGATTAGGTCATAAAGGACCAAAGGGTACATTCTCATTTAATGATAAAAGTTTATTCGAAAGACAAGCAGAGCAATTAAAGAAATTAACAGAAGAAATTGGCACGCCAATTCATTGGTATATTATGACAAGTGACGTAAATCATAAAGATACACTGTCATTTTTCTTAGAGAATAAATACTTTGATTACGATGAAAATTATATTCACTTCTTCAAACAAGATCACATTGTATCTTTAACAACGGATGGTCAATTAATTTTAGATACAAATAAAAGAGTGATGCGTACACCTAACGGTAATGGTGGTGTATTTAAATCTCTAGAGAAGACAAAGTTACTTGCTGAAATGAAAGAAAATGGCGTGGAATACTTATTCTTAAACAATATTGATAACGCTCTTGTAAAAGTGTTGGACCCTGAGTTTGTTGGTTTTACAGTAGAGCATAATAGTGATGTGACAACTAAATCTATTAAAGCACATAGTGGCGAAAAAGTTGGGCGTCTTGTATCAATAGATGGCAAAAAACGTGTATTAGAGTATTCTGAGCTATCTGAAGATGATGTTGATAAACTAGAGAATGCTAATATAGGTATTCATGTATTTAAATTAGATTTCCTTATAGAAGCGGCTTTTAAACCATTGCCGTATCATTTAGCAGTTAAGAAATTAAAACAATTAGATGAAGACTTCAGTGTTGTAGAAGTAGAATCATTGAAATTCGAATTGTTTTATTTTGATATTTTCCAATATGCAGACACATTTGCTACACTACAAGTAGATAGAACGAAAGAATTTAGTCCTTTAAAGAATAAAGAAGGACAAGACAGTATTGAAACAGCTCAAAGAGATTTGGAGAACAATCAACTATTATAAAAAGAGGTATATGAATGGAACAAATCAATCATACAAAGTCTCATCCTAGAAAAAACGGGAAAGTTAAGGAAGCATTTAAAGATATTATGCCACTTTCCTTTGGCGAAGAAGTCGGAAATGCAGTTTCACATGGTGTCCCTGCTTTCTTTCTGTTATTCTTCTTACCATACGCAGCAGTAGAAAGTTATATTAGTGATGGCGCACTTAAATCGACGAGTGTATCTATATATATTATAAGTATTATGCTGATGTTTTTATCATCTGCTATTTATCACTCAATGTCATCTTCATCACCTCAGAAATACATTATGAGAATTATTGATCATAGTATGATTTATATCGCAATTTGTGGGACTTATACTCCGATTGCATTATCCTTAGTAGGCGGCTGGTTAGGTTGGCTTATTATGGCAGTCCAATGGGGGATTACAATTTGGGGAATTGTATATAAATCAACAGCTAAGAACGTTAATCACAAATTAAGTTTAGCGATGTATTTAATCATGGGTTGGATGGGTGTTCTCATGTTACCAACAGTTATCAATAAGACATCGTTAATATTTATGTTGTTTATTTTATTTGGAGGTCTTAGTTATACAGTAGGTGCTTGGTTCTATGCTCAAAAAGATAAAAAGTACTTCCATATGATTTGGCACTTCTTCATTTTGATTGCTTCAGTATTTCATTTTCTAGCAATTATGTACTTTATGTAGGAGGATAAGATGAACTATCGTTTGTATTATACGGTTCTTACAATTATTATTTTAATTCAAGGCTATTTCTTTTATTACTTTGTATTTAGTGGCGGTAAACAAAATGGTTTACAGTTTATGGGCATTGTTTCACTTATATTCGGTCTAATATTAATATATGCATTTGTATTACTAATTAAACACCAACGTAGAAATAATAAACAAACGTTTAATGAACATCTTAAAAAAGGTGAACAAAGACGATTGAAATAAAGATAGCGAGCGGGATATGTAATCTCTTTAGAATATTGAGATTTCTATCCCGCTCTTTTTGTTATTTTTTTGCAAAACGGGTAAATAGATAATATTAAATGTTATACGATATGAATAGGGGGAAATCATAATGTCAGAAAAAAGAGATTTTGAAACATTCGATCGTGACAAGCTAAATATTAACGAAGAGATTCAGGGAGAAACAGTTGAAGATAGAAGCGGCCATAAAATTGACCAGACTGATGATCAGTTTCTCGATATGACCAAAGATGAAATTAAAGGTAAAAATCAAATTGAAAAGAAACTAGTAGAAGAACTTGATAATATTGTAGACCAAGGAGCAACATTGGAAAGACAAGAAGAAGTGACTAAGTTACACAGAGAATGGTTAACATATAGTTGGCCAAATTATTCAGAAGAGAAACACATAGAAATCATAAATATGTATGATGCAGATGATAGATATAAAGCATATTTTGGTGAAGAAAGAACGGAAGCATTAGTTGCTGCCGTTAAGCATGTCATACAATAAAAATTAACTTTATAAAATTAAAATAGGAGACATCGATTTTATCGGTGTCTTTTTTACTATTAAATATGTAGAATTAGAATAAACTTGAATGTATAAAGGGGCTGAATCGAATGAAAAAGTTATATCAGAACGGAACAATATATACAATGGAAAAACCAGATGATACATATGCAGGTGTAATTGTAGACAATGGTATGATAGAAGCTGTTTTATCACAAAAAGATTTAAACCAACTTCAAACAACGGATTATGAAACAATCGATTTAAAAGGTGGAACGATGTTTCCTGGATTTGTTGAAACACATATTCATGTTATGGGGACTGGTGTTTGGTTATCATCAGTCATTTTAAATGGTGAGACCAATATTGAAAATGTAAAACAAAAAATTAGACAGAAAGCCCAAACATTACAACCAGGTGAATGGTTAGTTGCTGAAGGTTATGATGAAAATTTATTAAATGGCATTAGACTTAATAAATTTGATTTAGATGGGTTATGCAAAAATAATCCGGTTATTGTTAAAAGAGTATGTAGACATGCAGCAATCGTAAATTCAAAAGCATTAGAGATTTTAGATATGACAAATGATGTAGAAAATCCTGACGGTGGTTCATATGAAAAACAAGAAGGTGAACTGACTGGTTGGCTATATGATACAGCTATGGAACCATTTGAAGAATTAGCTTCAAATGAAGATGAACAGTCTCTTACTAAACATTTAAATAACGCGATTACATATTTATATCAGTATGGTATAACAGGATCGCATACAGAAGATTTAGGATATTACGAAGATTATAAAGATGTCTTAAATGCTTATAAAACAGTTGTAGGGCCAGGTGAAGATCAAAAGCCATTTAGAGTACGATTGTTACGCCACTTTAGTGTTTATGAACAAATGATGGAAGAACAAGCGACTTTTGTTGATAAATGGATAGAACCTGATGCTATGAAATTTTATGCAGATGGTGCTTTTGGTGGCAGTACAGCATTGTTGAAAGAACCTTATTCTAATGATCCTACTGGAATGTATTATGGACTTGCGATATATACACAAGAAGAACTAGAAGAAAAAGTGAAAATCGCAAGAAAATATAATGGTGCGATAGCAGTTCATATGATTGGTGACAAAGCTTGTGAAATGGTATTGGATGCAATAGAAAAATATCCTGTGCAGAACGGACTCAGAGATAGATTAATTCATATTAGTACGTTAAATGAAGCGTTATTACAACGCGTTGCGAATTTACCAGTGATTTGTGATGTACAACCACAATTTATTACAAGTGATTTTCCATGGGTTCAATATAAAGTAGGCAAAGAGAGAGCAAGATATTTATATCCATTCAAGTCAATGTTAGACTTAGGTATTATAATAGGTGGCGGTTCAGATGCACCGATTGAAACTCCGAATCCGATGCTAGGTATTCATGCGGCAGTTAATAGACAAACGTACGGTGAAGAAGGTGCGTATTTCATAGAAGAAGCACTATCCGTATTTGATGCGTTACGGTTATATACAACGCTTGCGAGTGAGATTGGTCAAACAACTGACCGTACTGGAAAAATTAAAGTAGGATATGAAGCGGATTTCACTGTGTTAGATCAAAATCCATTTAAAGTTAACCGTCAAGATTTAGCACAAATTAAAGCTAAATTAACAATTGTTAACGGAAATATTGTATACGAAAGAGCGTGAATTATGACTAAGAACAAAGGAATTGTATTGGCTTTAGTACTGATTATGTTTATGAGTGCTATAGAAACATCAATCGTATCTTTAGCGACACCAACAATGCAAAAAGACTTTAATATTGATACGGAAGTTGCATTAATCTTTACAGTATATTTAATAGCGGTTGTGTTTATGACACCAATAGTTGGTGAACTTGTAAAGAGAATTAATATTAAGTTAGTGGTGTTATTAGGGATATCTGTATTTATTATTGGAAGTGTATTTTGTGGGTTAAGTGAAATGACACATAGTTTCCCGTTGCTTGTCATTTCTAGAATCATCCAAGGTTTAGGTGCAGGTGTCATGATGACATTAGGTCAAGTTGTACCTAAACTTGCTTTTCCAATTCCGAGAAGATATAAAGTGATGGGTATCGTTGGTAGTGTTTGGGGTATATCTAGCATTGTAGGACCACTGTTAGGTGGGGCAATATTAGAATCTTTAAACTGGAGCTTTCTATTTTATATCAACGTACCTATAGCTTTAGTTTCAATGTGGTTGGTTATTAAGTATTTTAATTTTGAACAAGAAAAAGTAGAAAAAACTAAATTAGATTATAAAGGCTTATTCATATTTTATGGCGTAGTCGCAAGCTTTTTACTAATTGTTGCAGAACATATACCATTTATTGTACGTATGATTTGCTTCGTGTTATTAGTTGGATTTGTCGTATTACTCTATAGAGTTGAGACACGTATGCGAAATCCATTTGTACCCGTTGAAGCATTTAATAGAAAAATCATTCTCGTGTTGTTTACCGATATGATTTATTCAACAATGTTAATGGGCTACACTATTTTTATGCCAATCTATTTACAAAATGAACAAGGCTTTACACCATTACAAAGTGGTTTAATCATTTTTCCAATGTCGGTAGGTTGGTTGTTTATCACGTTTGTACTTGGTAGATTAGATCAACTTAAATTGAAATTTATTTATATGTTAGCTTTCTTGGCAATGTTTGCTGGCAGCTTTGCTATATTAACAGGCGTCGAATGGATTGTAATCATTCCATTTGCTGTTTTTGTAATGGGTGTATCATTTGGTACGGTATATACGAAAGATGTTGTCGTTGTTCAAGAAGAAGCGCCTCATCACCAATTAGGTTCCATGATGTCGATTTATACATTGTTTAAGACGATAGGTAGTACAACTGGTTCTTTAATTGTTTCTTCAATATATGTATTAAACATTTCATTTTTAAGTTACGGCGTTCAAAATATTATGTTGTATATTATGTCTGTAGTCGTTACATTGACGATTATATGGTCTATTGTATTTAAAGAAAAGAGAAGAAAAAGTTTTTAAAGGTAAAACATATTTAGAGGGAGTCACAATGTATGAAAAGAAAAAATAAGCGTTTTGATATTTTTCATTTATTGTCCATATTGATTATTATAAGTATTTTCACATTGTCTGGTGCAATTTTTATTGTACTACTTTCTTTTGGTATGTTTGGATTAAGCAGAATTTTAATTTATTATGGCTTAGCAGAATTCAATTACAATAAAAGTATGATAGATAACTTGTTCTATTATGGTAGTTATATATTGTTTGGATACTTTACACTTGTCGCTATAGAATTTTTATTAGATAGATTTAAAAATAGACTGAATGATAATCCGTATTTCAAGGGCATGACTTTCCATTTATTAACGATAACTGTTAGCACGATTATGTTTTATTTCACAGTACATATATATTATTCACAAATCAAAATTGAGTTTTGGGTCATATTAGTCATTATCACTGTTTTATATATATGTACTGAAATTTTCTATCCAGATAGCAAAAATTTAAATCGATGAAACATTTATTTTGATTTCCGAAATAAAATAGTGCATAATAGCAAAGGTATATTTGGAAGGAGTTGAAACCATGAATGTTCAGGACATTTCAAAAGGTAAAAGAAATTTAGTAGTAGCTGTTATGTTAGTAAGTGCCTTTGTGGCGATTTTAAACCAAACCTTATTAAATACAGCAATACCTGAAATCATGGTACATTTAAAAATCGATGCCAACCAAGGTCAATGGTTAATGACAGGATTTATGTTAGTCAACGGTGTTATGATACCGGCTACAGCATTTTTAATGGATAAATTTAATACAAGACCACTTTATTTAATGGCGATGTTATCATTTACAATCGGTACGTTAGTTGCCGCTTTATCGCCTAACTTCGGAATATTAATGTTAGCAAGAGTACTTCAAGCAATGGGTGCAGGTGTTATGATGCCTCTTATGCAATTTGTACTCTTTAATTTATTCCCTAAAGAGAAACGTGGTTTTGCGATGGGTATGGCAGGTCTGGTTATCTCATTCGCCCCAGCATTAGGTCCAACATTGTCTGGTTATCTCGTTGATAACTTTAGTTGGAGAAGTCCATTCTACACAATCATTCCATTCGCGGTTGTAGCATTAGCTTTTGGTGCGAAATACTTAACGAATATTTCTAAACCAAAAGATGTTCACTTAGATGTACCATCTATTATTCTATCTACAGTAGGCTTTGGATCTTTATTATATGGATTCAGTAGCGCAGGATCTCTAGGATTCACATCACCAATTGTTATCGTTACATTAATTGTTGGTATTGTAACGTTAGTAATCTTTGTATTTAGACAGTTAAAATTAGAAACCCCATTATTGAATATAAGAGTATTCAAGTATAAAACATTTGCACTAACAACAATCATTGGTGTGTTCTCAATGGTATCTTTAATAGGACCATCTTTATTAATGCCGATGTATATGCAAGATGCAAGAGGTTATTCAGCATTAATCTCTGGTTTACTATTGTTGCCAGGTGCAATCATTACAGGTGTTATGTCACTTGTGACAGGTCGTTTATTCGATAAATATGGTGCGAAATGGTTGGCAATCATAGGTTTTACAATCATTACAGTGACAACGTTCATGCTTGCATTTCTAAATGATAGTACGTCATTATTGTATTTAATTGTTGTTTATTCAATTAGAATGTTTGGTGTTTCTATGATTATGATGCCTGTTAATACTGCAGGATTAAATGCAATTCCAAACGAAGTGTTATCTCATGGTACAGCGATGATGAATACACTAAGAACAATCGCTGGTTCAATTGGTACAGGTATATTAGTAACAATTATGTCAATTGGTGCTAAGAATTTTGAACCTTCAAAAACACAATTAGAATTTGCCAATGCTGGTAATACTGCGAAGATATTACAATCTGAAGCAATGATTCACGGTATCAATATTGCTTTCTTAGTATTGACTGTTATTGTATTTTTCGGAGTTGTCTTATCTATATTTATTAAATCAGAAAATAAACATAGTAATACAAGAATACCGAATCATTCAAAATAAGTAGATTTAAAGGCTGAGATTATGATCTCAGCCTTTTTTTTGAACAATAAACTACCTGTATGTTTAAATTTTTTGTTACACTTAATATAATGATAAGTAGATAATTATTTTAGAAGGGGAGTCGTAGATTTTGTTATCAGTAGAACAGGTTAAAGAACTTGTGGGAGCGTTACATGATCCGATTGTAGATGTACCACTTAAAGAAACAGGCGGCATAGTTGAAGTTAGCATTAAAGAAGAAAAAGAACATGTGAGCGTTAAAGTTGCCATAGCTAAACTAGGTGGGCAACCACAACTTGATTTACAAATGGAAATTGTAGATCTCTTAAAAGAGAATGGTGCGAAAACTGTTGGGATAAGATTTGATGAATTACCTGATGATGCATTAGAAAAATTCAAAGGTGTAATGGAAGAACAAACTATAGAAGGATTATTATCTAAAGATAATCCAGTAGAATTTATTGCGATTGCTTCAGGTAAGGGCGGTGTTGGTAAATCAACAGTAGCTGTTAACTTAGCTGTATCTCTTGCAAGAGAAGGTAAGAAAGTAGGACTTGTTGATGCTGATATTTATGGATTTAGTGTTCCAGATATGATGGGTATACAAGAAAAACCAGAAGTTGAAGGCGAACAAATTATTCCTGTTGAGCGTGAAGGTGTTAAAGTTATTTCTATGGCATTTTTCGTTGAAGAAAATGCACCTGTCATTTGGAGAGGTCCAATGCTAGGAAAAATGATCACAAGTTTCTTTACAGAAGTTAAATGGGGAGAATTAGATTACTTAATACTTGATTTACCACCAGGTACTGGTGATGTAGCTTTAGATGTACATACAATGTTACCTTCAAGTAAAGAAATTATTGTAACGACACCTCATCCTACTGCAGCATTTGTTGCAGCAAGAGCAGGTGCAATGGCTAAACATACTGAACATTCTATTTTAGGTGTAATCGAAAATATGTCTTATTTCCAAAGTAAAGAAACAGGAAATAAAGAATATGTATTCGGTAAAGGCGGCGGTGCAAAATTAGCACAAGAACTTCAAACGACGTTATTAGGTGAGCTTCCATTAAGTCAACCTGAGTGGGATGAAAATAACTTTTCACCTTCTATCTATAAAGAACATGAAGATTTAGGTAAAGTTTATAGTCAAATTGCTAAGAATATCATTAATATAACAGAGGAAGACTAGTACGGAGGTAAGCAAGTGACTTTAAAATATTTAATTCAATTTTACAGAAATACACTTTTAATAGGTGTAGTTGTGACATATATTGCATCACTTATCTTTGGATATGATAAAGTAACGAAATATTTATTTGCTGGAGAAATAGGTGAGTTTGTAGCTGCTTCAATATGGTTCTTAGTTGTAGGACTACTTGTAGCAACTATAAGTCAACTTGCATATTTCATCTATTTATTCATAAATCAATTAGGCATAGGTATCTTTGGAAAGATATGGCCGCATGTACAAATCGTTGTAACTGTATTTGCTATATTTGATTTAGTGTATTTTAGATTTTTAAGATTTGGTGGAACAGATCAAATTTTATCATTTGTTTGGCTACCAATCGTTGTTGTTATTTTTGCAATCATCACAAGTAATATAAAAAACAAACAATCTAAAAAGAATTTATGGATTCCATCTATGTTTTTTATGGTTGTTATGACAACTGTAGAACTTATACCATTTTTAAGAGTGGAAGATACAAGTTGGATTTATCTTACAATCTTTGGATTATTATTATGTAATGCTTATCAATTAATTACATTACCTAAATATAATGCGTTGTCTCTTGAAGAGAGAAAAGCAAAGAAATCAAAGTTAAATAATGACAGTAAATCATTGAAGAAATGATAAAAAGCACAAGATTAAATTCTATTTACACCTTAATCTTGTGCTTTTTATATTTTTATTAAAAAAGATGATAAATAGTGTTGACTTTTAAAACCCCTCTTGATATTATATAAAAGTCGCTGAAAACGACAGCACAACAACGAAAAAAGTTATCAAAACTTTTTCTTGAAAGTGTAAAATTGACTCTTGTTAATACGAAATAAATGTTATATATTTATAAACGTGTTAAAAATAAGTTAACAAAATTAGTTGAAAACAAACATTGTTTTTAGTACAATATTGTTTAGACGCAAATTAGATGAACATTGAAAACTGAATGACAATATGTCAACGTTAATTCCAATAATTGAGTACTGAAAGTACTTCAGAGTGATTGGCTTAACCAATCA